>NZ_JBANDI010000065.1:0-1072 GCF_039123485.1 Flavobacterium sp. PL12 | reverse complement strand
TAAGTAATTAGAATAAAATAATGTCGTATTTTATTGTTTATACATCATAAATTCCGTATATTTATCTCATTATGAGATATCTAGAACTTAAAAAAGAAGAAATTGAGGTGTTAGAGCACCTTCATCAAAATAGCCCTAGTAATACCGTTAGAAAACGTAGTCAATGCCTTGTTTTATCACATCAAAGACACAAGATTAAAGACTTGGCTTCTATTTTTAAAGTCAGTCGCAGAACGATTGAACGTTGGTTTGATAGTTGGGCCGCAATCGGGGTTGCTTCCCTTGCTATATCAGAGGGAAGAGGGGCGAAAACTCTTTTAAAAGACTATTCTGAGGAGGTTTCTAAGCAATTAGAACTTCATAATAGAAATTTAAAAAATGTATTAATTTACTTTGAGGAGCAACACAATATTATCATCTGCAAAAAAACATTGCAGAATTTTTTAAAAGTTACTGGGTTATAAATGGAAAAGAGCTAGACTCTCATTGAAAGGCAAACGAAACGAAGAACAATTTCGATTTAAACAACAGCAAATAGAAACACTAAAGAGTTTGGAAGATAGCGGTTATATTGATTTATATTTTGGAGACCAAAGTCATTTTGGACTTACTCCTAATGTGCCTTATGCATGGCAAACAAAGCATAATCCAATATTGTTGCCTGCTGCAAAAGGCAAATATCAGAATGTAGTTGGATTAATGACCCGTAAAAATAAACTTTATTTCGAGGTACTTGAAACAACCTTTAATTCAGATAGAATCATTTGTTTTATGAATCGTTTTGTGGAACAAACCATTAAAAAAACCATTGTGATTCTTGACAATTCTCCAATCCATAAATCAAAGAAGTTTATGGCCAAAATAGAACAATGGAAAGAAAAAGATGTTTTGATTTACTTTTTGCCTCCCTATTCTCCAGAGTTAAATCTGATTGAAATTCTATGGCGAAGAATAAAATATCAATGGTTAGATTTTGATGCTTATAAATCATTCGAAAACCTCAAAGAAAAATTAAATTTTGTCCTGACTAATTTTGGAACAAAATACGACATTAAATTTTAACCATTACTTA
>NZ_JBANDI010000064.1:0-1273 GCF_039123485.1 Flavobacterium sp. PL12 | reverse complement strand
TCTGTTTTCGGACAGCTGATTTCTTTAATAGACGATTCTATAATAAAAAAGGAAGTCAAAAAATGTGAATCAGACCGCTATACAAAGCGATTTACTACAAAAGACCATTTGATAAGTATGCTTTTTTGTTCTTTCTCAAAGTGTACATCACTTAGAGAAATATCTGGAGCAATGCTTGGCTTATCGGGTAAAACAAGTAGTTTTCAGTTAAATCATATTCCTAAAAGGAGTACTTTATCTGATGCGAATAAAAGAAGAGATGTTTTAGTTTTTGAAAATATTTATCATCAACTACTAAAGCAATATGGAGGTTTTTTATCGGACAGCCGCATTAAGGAAGTTATAAATAAGCAGGTCAAAATTTTTGATAGTTCAACAATTAGCTTGTTCAAAGACATAATGGGTTGCGTAGGTAGAAATCCAAAAAGTGGAAAAAGAAAAGGGGGAATTAAATTGCATACGGTTGTCAATGCTGATGAAATTGTGCCGAGTTTGGTTTGGTTCAGCGAAGCCAAAACACACGACCATAATTTCTTAGAAAAATTGAAATGCGATGAAAACATCATTTATGTTTTTGACAAAGGATACAATGATTACAAGGCTTTTGAGCATTTTACAGCTCACAGAACAGGATTTGTAACTCGAATAAAAGACAACGCATCGTATATAAGTATCGAAAAACTAGATATTGGAGAACGAATTCATAACGGCATTTTAGAAGATGAAATTATTGAAATTGATGTAAAAAAGGGAAAAGAAATATCAAAGTTAAGATTGAGAAAAGTAAGGTTTTACGATCGGGTAAACAAACGAGAATTTGAGTTTTTAACCAATTTATTTGAATTACGTGCCGATTTAATTGCGGCTTTGTATAAAACAAGATGGCAAATAGAATTATTATTCAAACAACTAAAACAAAATTTTCCATTGAAATATTTCTTGGGAGATAATGAAAATGCCATCAAAATACAGATTTACTGTGTTTTGATAGTTAACCTGCTATTAGCAGTGGTTAAGAAAAGGCTAAAGCGCAGTTGGGCATTTTCAAATTTGGTTAGTTTTTGTAAAATTCACCTTTTCAATTACATCAATTTGATGAAGTTTTTAGAAAATCCAGAAAAGGATTGGATAATTGACAAGGCTGAAACAGAACAACTATCATTAATTTTGTAACCTCTTTTTATAAAAGCACAGAAAATAAAAATTAAAACATTGGCAATCAAATAGATGAAAAATAAAATCATGCGGATTTATTTTTTATCGGACATTAATG
>NZ_JBANDI010000063.1:0-1301 GCF_039123485.1 Flavobacterium sp. PL12 | reverse complement strand
TTATCACTTGAAAAGCGGAGAAAATTTATTTTCTAAAAACTTTTCAAAAAGCCTTGTGAGATTTAAAAAGAGGTTGTACTTTTGCACCCGCCTTGAGAGACACATTATGTGTGTTAATTGAGACGAGAAACTGAAATAAATTCAGTTTAAAAAATTAAGAAGAACACGTTCCTAGACATATTGAATTGACAGCCGTCACGCTAACAAGCGTGACAAAAGAATAAGAGTAATAGAATCGAGAGATTTGAAAAAACCGATAGAATTGGAGTCGCATAATAACTAGCTTAGATTTTATTTAAGCACACAATATACGATGAAGAGTTTGATCCTGGCTCAGGATGAACGCTAGCGGCAGGCTTAACACATGCAAGTCGAGGGGTATAGTTCTTCGGAATTAGAGACCGGCGCACGGGTGCGTAACGCGTATGCAATCTACCTTTTACAGCGGGATAGCCCAGAGAAATTTGGATTAATACCGCATGGTATTATAGAATGGCATCATTTTATAATTAAAGTCACAACGGTAAAAGATGAGCATGCGTCCCATTAGTTAGTTGGTAAGGTAACGGCTTACCAAGACTACGATGGGTAGGGGTCCTGAGAGGGAGATCCCCCACACTGGTACTGAGACACGGACCAGACTCCTACGGGAGGCAGCAGTGAGGAATATTGGACAATGGAGGCAACTCTGATCCAGCCATGCCGCGTGCAGGATGACGGTCCTATGGATTGTAAACTGCTTTTATACGAGAAGAAACCACTCTACGTGTAGAGTCTTGACGGTATCGTAAGAATAAGGATCGGCTAACTCCGTGCCAGCAGCCGCGGTAATACGGAGGATCCAAGCGTTATCCGGAATCATTGGGTTTAAAGGGTCCGTAGGCGGCTTTATAAGTCAGTGGTGAAATCTCCCCGCTCAACGGGGAAACGGCCATTGATACTGTAAGGCTTGAATTATTAGGAAGTAACTAGAATATGTAGTGTAGCGGTGAAATGCTTAGAGATTACATGGAATACCAATTGCGAAGGCAGGTTACTACTAATTGATTGACGCTGATGGACGAAAGCGTGGGTAGCGAACAGGATTAGATACCCTGGTAGTCCACGCCGTAAACGATGGATACTAGCTGTTGGGAGCAATCTCAGTGGCTAAGCGAAAGTGATAAGTATCCCACCTGGGGAGTACGTTCGCAAGAATGAAACTCAAAGGAATTGACGGGGGCCCGCACAAGCGGTGGAGCATGTGGTTTAATTCGATGATACGCGAGGAACCTTACCAAGGCTTAAATGTAGATTGACCG
>NZ_JBANDI010000062.1:0-1319 GCF_039123485.1 Flavobacterium sp. PL12 | reverse complement strand
TATTTTAGCCCCCGATAAGTTCGGAGTGTTATTTTAAATTTCAAACTTATATATTTGAAACATGAAATACAAGAAATGGACTTTAGATCAGAAGCTAGAAATCTTAGCTAGTTCAGAAGAAATTGGTATTGTTGAGGCTTGCCGCAAATATGGTGTTAGTACAGGCACTTTATATAACTGGAAAAAGAAGCATGATCACAAAGGAGAAGCTGGCTTAAAAGTTACTTATGACACTAAGTCTAAAGAACATAAAGAGGTCGTGGAAGAGAATCGTATTCTACGTAAGCTGTTAAGCGACAGAGAAATTGAGTTGGAAATACAAAAGGAGCTTTTAAAAAAAAAGTTTGGGACATCCGATCCAAGAAAGATTTAGTAAATGATACTTACGAGAAACATAAGTGTAGCAAAGCTAAAATCATAAAGATGGTAGGTATAGTGGCTAGTAGTTATTACAGGGAACCTAGTCTTGGCAAAAAAGGAAATGCTCCTACACTAACAACTTTTCATCAAACCAAAGGTTTTGTCGAACAGCCAGTGGTGGTAAATTCCATTAAGAAAATATTAAAAAACGAATTTATAGATTGTGGTTATCGTCTAATGACCAGCTACTTAAAAAGAGATGGATATACTTTAAATCATAAAAAACTATATCGAATCATGAAAGAAGAAGGTTTACTAAAGCTAGAAAACAGAATTAATAGAAGTGGTTCTGGTCGTAAGTTTGTGAAATTTAGAAAGGTTTATACCTCTAGACCAATGCAATGTTTAGAGATGGATATTAAGATGGTATGGGTGCCAAGTGTTGGTAAAAATGCTTATTTACTATCTATAATTGACGTTCACACACGAAGAATTTTAAAAGATTATTTTTCTTTTACTATAAAACAAAACCACGTTATAGAATTACTTTCGCAACTCTTTGAAGAATATCAATATCCTGAAAATGTCGTGATTAGAAGTGATAACGGCAGTCAATTTATAGCTAAAAGCGTGCGTGAATATCTAGGTTTAATAGGTGTACAACAGGAATTTACACATGTCGCAACACCTGAAGAAAACGCTCATATAGAGGCATATCATGGTATTTTAAAGAAAGAAGTGTTTGCTAGATTCGATTATCGCACTTTTGGAGAAATCCAGCAAATATTAAAGCGTTTTGTAAACTTTTATAATAATATAAGGCTTCATGGACTCTTAGGAAGAATAACTCCTATGGAAAAATGGAACTCTGATAAACACTTAATAATGATGAAAAAATTAACAGCGTAATTAAAAATCGAAATTTAGAATAATACTCTTGTTTTATAGGGGTCAAAACA
>NZ_JBANDI010000061.1:0-1329 GCF_039123485.1 Flavobacterium sp. PL12 | reverse complement strand
TATGATGCGACCCTTTGTTAAGACAACTTTTTCAAAAACTTAAGATAGTTTTTTTTTAGTTTTATTTTCCAGTTTCCTGGCTAAAATCGGAGATAACTTTTGGCTCCTTAAAAAGCCGAAAAAGTTATTCTGATTTTATGCCACTTGTTTTTTGTAATACATTTTACTCGGTGTGCTATAATCTAACGATTGATGAAAACGTTCTTCATTATAGAATTCAAAATACTTTTTAAGTCCGTTGTACAAGCTAATTGTACTAGTATAGGCCTGCAAATATACATTTTCATATTTTACGGTTCTCCATAATCTCTCCACAAATATATTATCTATTGCTCTTCCTTTGCCATCCATGGATATTTTCACATCGTTGTCTATCAGTATTCTAGTGTGAATTTCACTAGTGTATTGACTGCCTTGGTCAGTATTGAATATCTCTGGTTTGCCATGTTTATCTATTGCCTCTTGCAATGTTTCTGCGCACCACTGAGCACTCATTGAGTTGCTAGTACTCCAATTTAAAACATATCGGGTATGTAAATCTATGATGGCACAAAGGTACATAAAGCCTTTATCCATGGGGATATAAGTAATATCGGTAGCCCACACTTGATTTTTATGTGTAATTTTTAATCCTTTCAATAAATACGGATATTTTTTATGCTCTTTAATGGCAATTGTGGTGCGTGGTGCTCTGTAAATGGTTTGCCAATTGGCTAATTTCATCAATCTTCGCACTCGTTTTTCGTTTACTTTAAAACCTTTTCCTTCAAGCCATACCGACATCTTTCGATAGCCATAAAACGGAGTTGCCGAATATTGAATTTTTAATAAATCCATTATTATTTTGTTTTCTTCCAATTCGTCTTTGGGTGAATAATAGAAACAGTTCCTGCTAACTAACAGCAACTTACATTGTTTAGAAATACTTAATTTCATCTTTGAATCAATCATTTTTTTTCTGTCTTCTAAGGAAACTAACGCAACTTTTTTTTTAGAAAATCGTTTTCCAATGTAAGCTGACCTATTCGCGCAAAAAGTTTTTCAGTTGGAATTTCATCTTTAACAACAACTGCTTTTTCTTGTGAAAAAACAGCAGAAATATTTTTTATGGCTTCTGCTTTCCATGACGAAATTTGAGTCGGTAATAACTCGTACTTCTTTGCTAAAACCTCAAGGGTTTCTTTTTCCTTTAACGCTTCTAAAACAACTTTTGCTTTAAATTCTTTTCCAAATACTCTTCTTGTTCTTGACATAATTATGCTAATTTAGGGTTTTTAATCCTATCTTAAATCTAAACAAAAAGTTGTACCGTTTTTGGGGAGCAGCATA
>NZ_JBANDI010000060.1:0-1653 GCF_039123485.1 Flavobacterium sp. PL12 | reverse complement strand
TTTACCCGCATCGATATCCGATTGTTTGATCGTATATGTTCCTTTGATAGTCGCATTAGAAGCCCCTACTGCAAGGGTTGCAATTGGGTTTCCAGGAATGCTTAAACCTAGCATTGGATCAGTTACTATTACATTAGTAAGCGAAGTGTTTCCAGTATTGGTTACTGCAAAAGTATAGGTAATTACATCACCCACTTTACCCGTTCCACCTACAGCAGCTGTTTTCACAAGAGCAATACTTGGCGTTTGCGTTAGAGGCGTATCAGTAGTAGTATCGTTAGTTACCGTAGTACCAGAGATATCCGTTACATCTTTATTATTCGGATCTTGAGCAGTTGCTAAAGCCGTGTTAACCACTTTACCCGCATCGATATCCGATTGTTTGATCGTATATGTTCCTTTGATAGTCGCATTAGAAGCCCCTACTGCAAGGGTTGCAATTGGGTTTCCAGTAATGCTTAAACCTAGCATTGGATCAGTTACTATTACATTGCTAAGCGAAGTGTTTCCAGTATTAGTTACTGCAAAAGTATAGGTAATTACATCACCCACTTTACCCGTTCCACCTACAGCAGCTGTTTTCACAAGAGCAATACCAGATTCTGTTATTGAATAAGAATAATTTTCAATACAACCATTAGCATCTTTAATTTCAACACTATAAATACCATTTTTTAAACCAGTAAGGTCTTTTGATGTAGCATCATTTGACCATAAATAAGTATATAAAGGAGTTCCTCCAGAAACAGTTTGCGTAATAGTACCATTGCTACATCCCACGCAATTATTATTATTTGTTATAATGGCTGTAGCATTAATTGCTGCTGCAGGTTGAGTGATTGTTACTTGCGTTGTAGCCGAACAAGAACCATTTGCGTTTCCGTTAGGAGCCGTAGCGATTAAAGTATAAGTTCCAGCAACCAATCCAGTATTAGAAACAACCTCGTTAGCAGCATTAGTGATTACTACAATTGAACTAGCACTATTAGTTACAGCGATAGAACCGTTAGCCTCACCAAAGCAAGAAGCATTGGTAGCGATTCCGCTTACCGTAACTGCGATTGCAGGTTGAGAGATTGTAACTTGCGTTGTAGCCGAACAAGAACCATTTGCGTTTCCGTTAGGAGCCGTAGCGGTTAAAGTATAAGTTCCAGCAACCAATCCAGTATTAGAAACAACCTCGTTAGCAGCATTAGTGATTACTACAGTTGAACCAGCGCTATTAGTTACAGCGATAGAACCATTAGCCTCACCAAAGCAAGAGGCATTGGTAGCGATTCCGCTTACCGTTACAGCGATTGCAGGTTGAGAGATTGTTACTTGCGTTGTAGCCGAACAGCCATTTTGGTCAGTTACTGTTACAATGTATTCACCAGCTTTTAAATTAGTGGCTGTAGAAGTATTTTGAACAGGTACAGAGTTCCAACTATATGTGTATCCAGGATTACCTCCTGAAGCAGAAATAGTTGCTTCACCATCATTTCCATCAAAACAAGAAACATTATTAATGAGAACTATCTTAGGACTTGGAATTGAATTTGCAACTGTTACCGTTACAGTACTAGTTGCAGTACATCCAGAAGCGGTATTAGTAGCTGTTAAAGTATAAGTAGTTGTAACAGAAGGATTAGCTGTTGGGTTAGAAGCCGTAGC
>NZ_JBANDI010000059.1:0-1900 GCF_039123485.1 Flavobacterium sp. PL12 | reverse complement strand
TTTCTAGAACTGCGAAGTCCATTGAGATAACCATACAAATACAATTTAAGGAAGATTTTAGTATCAAAACTAGGACGACCTTCAGATTTGATCGTTTGAACCGAAAATCCCAACGCTTCTAAAGATAAAGCTGCTACAAAAGCATCTATAAACCGGATAGGATTTTCTGAGGAAATAGTGTCTTCTAAACTAGAAAAACACATTTGGTTGCGCGGTATTCCTGTGATGTGTTGCATTATTAAATATACAACTTTTCTTCCTTTTAATAAAATAATTTGACTGTTTTTGGAAGAACAAAACTGAAGTTTTTTCACAGACTGACGTTACTAGCAAGCGCACCGCACCGGAATATAGACCAGCATAAAAACACAAAAAAACCTCTAAAAACTAATCAATTTTAAAGTAATTCACAAAGATTTAAAGTATTTTTGACAAAGAAATTAATAGTTGAATAAATCTGAATTATGATGAAAAACATTGACAAAAAGAGTTTAGAAAATGCGTATCGCTTATTTGAGTCAGATGATATTAACAAAATTGAAATTGGAACTACTAAAGGCTTAAATCAAATACATAGTTATTTATTTAAGGGATTATATGATTTTGCGGGCAAAGTACGTAATAAGAATATATCAAAAGGTGGATTTAGATTTGCAAACTCTTTATACCTAAATGAAATTTTAGTCAAAATTGAGCAAATGCCTGAAAATACTTTTGAAGAAATAGTTGCCAAATATGTAGAAATGAATATTGCTCATCCTTTTATGGAAGGTAACGGAAGAACAATGCGAATTTGGTTAGATATGATTCTGAAAACTAAACTTAAAAAATTAGTCAATTGGCAATATGTGGATAAATCTCTTTATTTACAAGCAATGGAAAGAAGTCCAATTAATGATTTGGAATTAAGAACTTTATTAAATAATAACTTAAGCGAAGAAATAAATAACAGAGAAGTGATTTTTAAAGGAATTGAACAATCATACTATTATGAAGGTTATCAAAAAGAAGATGATGAAGAATAATTTATATTGTGGATAAAGCGCCAGCTAGTAACAGCCGTTTTGCGCGATTGGGGTTTTAGTGGAATTAGCGTTTTTTATCATATCTTCGTTTCGGCAGAAAATACTCTGCTATTAAGTCCCCAACCTCGCAAAGCGCCAAGACGTCAGGCTGTGAAAAAACCTCGATTTTTCACAATTTCTCTCTAAAAAACACTCTTGTAAACTTCAATTCCTCCGCTCTACGGCACGCTGTTTTTTAGGCTGCAATTAGTAACTCATTTTCAATAAAGCCGTTACGAAGAGTGAAATAGGTCGTTTTAAAACCAAAACAACCTTTGGTTATGTAAGGTGAATTTTATTTCCTAAGTTTGGCTATTAAATCCGGTACGCCCAGAATGTTTATGGAGCGTTTGATGTTGTACACGAGCATAATTAAACTGTGTTCGCCATTTACTTTCTCTAAACCCGTTAAATTAGTGTGATTGTAGCCCTCCCGAAGCTTCGGGATCTTTTGAAAGTTCCAAAGATATGCTCGTTAATCTCTTGACGTTTTCGGTACAACTGCTGGTTTTCCTGATACCGCTGGTTATTCTCTTCAACAGCATCAGCATACTCACTCCTATCAATCTCTCGCCCGCCTGTTCTTGCGGTGCAAAGGTATTTTACAGGACATGTTTTGCAAGCTGGAGTTCGGTATTTCTTAAATTGATAACTGTCCTTCTCTCTTGTTTTCTTATGCCAGCGTCCCGTAGTTTTTAAAGTTTCCCCTTGTGGACAAATGTAGGTATCGGTTTGTTTATCGTATTTAAATTTGGCAACCAAATAAGCAGGCTGTGTGCCGTTTTCATTGCTTTTTCCTGGATCAGGATGCGCTACAATAGTTACAATGTTATGGT
>NZ_JBANDI010000057.1:0-2144 GCF_039123485.1 Flavobacterium sp. PL12 | reverse complement strand
GTAATGGTGTATGTTCCTTTGATAGCAGAGCTAGAAGCACCTACTGCAAGAGTTGCAATTGGGTTTCCAGTAATGGTTAATCCTACCATTGGATCAGTTACTACTACATTCGTAAGCGAAGTATTTCCAGTATTGGTTACTGCAAAAGTATAGGTAATTACATCACCTAGTTTACCTGTTCCACTTACTACCGCTGTTTTCACAAGAGCAATACGAGGTGTTTGAGTCAGTGGCGTATCAGTAGGCGTGTTGTTATCAACTGAAGTACCAGAGATATCTGTTACGTCATTTTCTTTAGGATCTTGCGCTGTAGCTAAAGCCGTGTTGACTACTTTACCTGCATCGATATCCGTTTGAGTAATGGTGTATGTTCCTTTGATAGTCGCATTAGAAGCACCTACTGCAAGGGTTGCAATTGGGTTTCCAGTAATGCTTAATCCTAGCATTGGATCGGTTACTACTACATTAGTAAGAGAAGTATTTCCGGTATTCGTTACTGCAAAAGTATAGGTAATTACATCACCTAGTTTACCTGTTCCACTTACTACCGCTGTTTTCACAAGAGCAATACTTGGATTTTGCGTTAGAGGCGTATCAGTAGGGGTATTGTTATCAACTGAAGTACCAGAGATATCTGTTACGTCATTTCCTTTTGGATCTTTCGCAGTTGCTAAAGCCGTGTTGACTACTTTACCTGCATCGATATCCGATTGAGTAATGGTGTATGTTCCTTTGATAGCCGAGCTAGAAGCACCTACTGCAAGAGTTGCAATTGGGTTTCCAGTAATGGTTAATCCTACCATTGGATCAGTTACTACTACATTCGTAAGCGAAGTATTTCCAGTATTGGTTACTGCAAAAGTATAGGTAATTACATCACCTAGTTTACCTGTTCCACTTACTACCGCTGTTTTCACAAGAGCAATACTTGGCGTTTGCGTTAGAGGCGTATCAGTAGGAGTATCGTTAGTCACAGTAGTACCAGAGATATCCGTTACATCTTTATTATTCGGATCTTGAGCAGTTGCTAAAGCAGTGTTGACTACTTTACCCGCATCGATATCCGTTTGAGTAATCGTGTATGTTCCTTTTATAGTTGCATTAGAAGTGCCTACTGCAAGGGTTGCAATTGGGTTTCCAGTAATGCTTAATCCTAGCATTGGATCAGTTACTACTACATTGCTAAGCGATGTATTTCCAGTATTGGTTACTGCAAAAGTATAGGTAATTACATCACCTAGTTTACCTGTTCCACTTACTACCGCTGTTTTCACAAGCGCAATACGAGGTGTTTGCGTTAGAGGCGTATCAGTAGGAGTATTGTTGTCAACTGAAGTACCAGAGATATCTGTTACGTCATTTCCTTTTGGATCTTTCGCAGTTGCTAAAGCAGTGTTAACCACTTTACCAGCATCGATATCCGATTGAGTAATGGTGTATGTTCCTTTGATAGCAGAGCTAGAAGCACCTACTGCAAGAGTTGCAATTGGGTTTCCAGTAATGGTTAATCCTACCATTGGATCTGTTACTACTACATTAGTAAGGGAAGTATTTCCAGTATTTGTTACTGCAAAAGTATAGGTAATTACATCACCTAGTTTACCTGTTCCACTTACTACCGCTGTTTTCACAAGCGCAATACGAGGTGTTTGCGTTAGAGGCGTATCAGTAGGCGTGTTGTTATCAACTGAAGTACCAGAGATATCTGTTACGTCATTTCCTTTAGGATCTTGCGCAGTTGCTAAAGCCGTGTTGACTACTTTACCTGCATCGATATCCGATTGAGTAATAGTGTATGTTCCTTTGATAGTTGCATTAGAAGCACCTACTGCAAGAGTTGCAATTGGATTTCCAGTAATGGTTAATCCTACCATTGGATCTGTTACTACTACATTCGTAAGGGAAGTATTTCCAGTATTGGTTACTGCAAAAGTATAGGTAATTACATCACCTAGTTTACCTGTTCCACCTACAGCAGCTGTTTTCACAAGAGCAATACTTGGCGTTTGCGTTAGCGGAGTATCAGTAGGAGTATCGTTAGTTACGGTTGTACCAGAGATATCCGTTACATCTTTATTATTCGGATCTTGAGCAGTTGCTAAAGCCGTGTTAACCACTTTACCCGCATCGATATCCGATTGTTT
>NZ_JBANDI010000056.1:0-2236 GCF_039123485.1 Flavobacterium sp. PL12 | reverse complement strand
AACTCTGATAAACACTTAATAATGATGAAAAAATTAACAGCGTAATTAAAAATCGAAATTTAGAATAATACTCTTGTTTTATAGGGGTCAAAACATATATCAAATACAATGAAAATAGAGGATTTAACAACAAAGCTATTATTTCAATTTAAATAAGTTGACAAATTATAAAATAATCAATTGACTTTATCCATTAATTAATTGATAATTATCATAATAAACCTATATTTGCATAATAAACCTATCTAGTTTATTATGAATTTTATTAGTTTATTATGAAAGAATTAAAAAAATATTTTCAACAAATACTCGATGTGCAGCTCGAAATACAAGAGTTGAAAAGTGAACAATTGAATAAATTACCTTTTGTATTAAAAAGTAATTTTAAATTCTATAGCACCACCTTTAGAAATCACCAATTAATTTTATTGGAGTTGAATAAGGAAGATACTTTCAATGCTAACCAGTTAAGAAAGCAAGTAGTTGAGATTCAAAAAAAACTTGAAAAAAGGATAATTATAGTTACCGATAATATAACTACAATAAATCGTAAACGGCTAATAGAAAACAGAATAAGTTTCATTATACCTGGGAAACAAATGTTTATGCCTGAGTTGCTAATAGATCTTCAAGATTTTGAGAAAGACAAAGCATTTAAAAAATCAGTCTTGCTACTGCCCTCAGCTCAACTCATCTTATTATATCAAATTTTACACAAAGAGGATAACTTAAGCCAATATACATTCAAAGAACTTGCAGAAAAATTTGAATATACACAAATGGGAATTACCAAAGCAATAGAAAACTTGAAAAGATTAGCCATAGTAAAGGTAGAAGGTACTAAAGAAAAGAATATCATATTCGAAAAACATATTGTAAAACTTTGGAAAGACAGTGAACGATTTTTAATTAATCCAATATTTAAAACAGTCTACATTGATGAAAAACCTAAAGGTTTATTAAAATCTAATACAACCGCATTAGAAGAATACACAGATATGAATCCAAGTTCAATAGAATATTTTGCTTTAGAGAAAAAACAATTTTATGAATTGGAAAAAAATAATCAGTTAGTAAACCTCAATAGTGAAAATGGCAACTACGCTTTAGAAGTTTGGAAATACAATCCAGAACTACTCACAAAAGGAATAACGAAGAAAAATAATGTAGATCCATTGTCATTATATTTAAGTTTAAAAGACGGATTTATTGATGAACGAACAGATATGGCATTAGACCAAATAATAGAAAAATATGTATGGTAAGAGGTTTAGAAATTTTCAGACAGCATTTCAAAGAATTCACAGATAACTATATTATCATTGGTGGAACCGCTTGCGATATTATCATTGATAGCGTTGGACTTACACCAAGAGCAACAAAAGATATTGATATTATTTTAGTCATTGAAGCATTAAGCCCCGAATTTGTAATTCATTTTTGGGAGTTTATCAAACAAGGAAATTATGATGTCAAGGAGAAAAGTGAAGAAGACAGCAAATACTATCGCTTCCAGAAACCACAAGTAGAAGAATTTCCATTTCAAATTGAATTATTCTCCAGAATACCTGATTTATTAGATTTAAATGAAGAAACCTATTTAACACCTATTCCTGTTGACACTGAAATTTCAAGTTTATCAGCCATATTGATGAATGATGATTATTATAACTTCACCATACTACACAGCCAATTAGATAACGGAATACATCTAGCCAATACAGAGGCTTTAATAGGATTAAAAGCCAAGGCATTCCTAGACTATAAAACGCGCAAAGAAAACGGAGAAAAAATTGATGAAAGACAATTAAGAAAACATAAAATGGATGTTTTCAGATTATTACTACTGCTAACAGCAGATGATAATTTCGAAATCCCGGCAACCATAAAAACTGATATAACAAATTTTGCTGAAGCAGTTAAAACTGATTTGCCAGACAAACAAATTTTTAAAGAAATGGGTGCAGGAAATGTGAATGTAAAGGAATTATTTGAGCAATTGATTAGGGCTTTTAATATTTAAAAATAATAAAATAAATGGGAAAGTATTTAGGACTTGATTTAGGAACAGATTCAATTGGTTGGGCTATAATTGACAATGATACAAATCAGGTGATTAATAGTGGAGTGAACATTTACAACTATGCTGCTCCCCAAAAACGGTACAACTTTTTGTTTAGATTTAAGATAGGATTAAAAACCCTAAATTAGCATAATTATGTCAAGAACAAGAAGA
>NZ_JBANDI010000055.1:0-2279 GCF_039123485.1 Flavobacterium sp. PL12 | reverse complement strand
TTATAAAAGCACAGAAAATAAAAATTAAAACATTGGCAATCAAATAGATGAAAAATAAAATCATGCGGATTTATTTTTTATCGGACATTAATGTTAACTAATATTGAAAACGTTTGATAATAAACTTAGTGCTTATTAGAAGCAAGATGGATTAAGGTGTAAAATTTTATTTAGTTTACTCTTGGTTCATTTTGCTTCTAAACTTAGCTTTATTACATCATATTCAATTGAGATGATTTGTCTTCCAATAATAATTTTATTGAAAAAAACGGGAGTATAAAACATTAAGTATTTTTCTAATAGAAAAATATTTTAGTAGGTCTAAAATTAATTACAGTAAGGAATATTCTATCCTAGAAAAGATGTTTTAAAATCTGGCTTCACTCTTTTTTTAGCAGCTTGCTCATACGAATATGCTATTCCAATCAATTTACCTTCCGTATAAGCAGTACCAAAAAAAGATAAACCTACTGGTAAATCGTAAACTTTACCACAAGGAACAGTAATATGTGGATAACCACTAATTGCTGCTGGAGTAGTTAAGGAATAATCTCCCCATCGATCTCCATAAATAGTATCAATGCTGCAGGTTGGACCCATTGTGATTCCACAAATAGCATCTAATTGATTATCTGCAAAAATTTTGTCTAGAAAATTTTTACTACCCACATGACTATTTTCTAAAGCTTCTAAATATTTTTTATCTCTTAAATCAGATTTCGCATTCGAACTCTCTAACAATTCTTGCTTAAAATAAGGCATTGCTTTATCTTCGTTCTTACGATTGAACTCTATAACTTCACTCAAAGACTTAACTTTACAATTTGCGTTAGCCAAATAATTATTTACTCCATCTTTAAACTCATATTGTAGAACTTCAGATTCTGAAGCGCCTAAAGAATTAAATTTATCCAAATAGTCAATTTCAACTAGTACTGCTCCATTCTTTTTCAGAATAGCAACAGTAACTGCGAAAAGCTCATTAACATACTTGTTATTACCTTGTGCTTTTTTCTCAATTCCAATTCTTTTTCCAGCAAGCGCATTTATATCTAAAAATTTAGTATAATCAGCAAAGCTCTTTCCTGTACTCTCTCGCGTAATTGAATCATTATTATCTACGGCAGCTAAAACACCAAGCAAAATTGCAGCATCTTCCACTGTCCTAGCCATTGGACCCGCCGTATCTTGAGTTTTTGAAATAGGAATAATTCCACTCCTACTTACTAAGCCAACGGTAGGCTTGATTCCTACAACACCACTAACTGAGGCAGGACAAACAATTGAACCGTCTGTTTCTGTACCAATTGCTACAACGCACAAGTTAGCAGAAACTGCTACACCAGAACCAGCACTTGAACCACAAGGATTTCTGTCTAAAAAATAAGGATTTTTAGTTTGGCCTCCTCTACTACTCCAACCAGAACTAGAGTTGGTCGATCGAAAATTTGCCCATTCACTTAAATTAGTTTTTCCTAATATAATTGCGCCAGCCTCTCTTAATTTTGTAACAATAAACGCATCTTTAGAAGCGATATTTCCCTCTAATGCTAATGATCCGGCAGTAGTTTGCATTTTGTCAGCTGTGTCAATATTATCTTTAATAAGAATAGGAAGTCCATGTAAAGGGCCTCGCTTTTTACCTGAATTAATTTCTGAATCCATCGCTTTAGCGATAGACAAGGCATCAGGATTAATTTCGATAACAGAGTTTAACTTTGCACCTTTCGCATCGATTTGTTCAATACGGTTGAGATACAATTTAACTAATTGTTCAGAAGTATACTTACCAGAATCCAGCTTTTGTGTTAAACTAATAATTGTTTCCTCATCAAGTTCAAAATTTAAACCTGATTCGACATTTGAATCTGATTCATCAGATTTAGTTAATCCTTCACATCCTGAAACTAAAAATGATGTCAAACCTGCAGATGCAAGTGTCGTAGTGGTCAAAAAATCTCTTCTTTTCATAAGTATCAAATAAAAATAAATAATAGTAAAATATTGACTGACTCAAATCTACTTTTAAATTTTTAATTTATTTAAATTTTACCTGAGAAATTTAGTTGATTTTACCAGCTTTTTTCGATATTCATGAAATAAAATTCTAACGTAATACCGAATTATTATAGTTAATTTAAAGCATTTTTTAGAAAATAGTCAATTAAGTTATTTAATGAATAGAAAATGTCTAGTCCTAAAAAAACGATACAGGATTAATAAAATAAATATACAAATTATTAAACAGTAGTGAGCAAAAGTTTACTACTGTTTTTTGT
>NZ_JBANDI010000054.1:0-2287 GCF_039123485.1 Flavobacterium sp. PL12 | reverse complement strand
AAACTAGAAAAACACATTTGGTTGCGCGGTATTCCTGTGATGTGTTGCATTATTAAATATACAACTTTTCTTCCTTTTAATAAAATAATTTGACTATTTTTGAAAGAACAAAACGGAAGTTTTTTCACAGACTGACGTTACAGACAATGCAAAAAGAGATAGACGATAACCATCTCAATTTTCGCTACGAAACTGATGAGAAATGCAAATACGAAATTGAATATTATTGAAGAAAGAACAGTGCATATAATTCATTCTGCGAGATTGAGGTTTTCGAGGAATTAAAGTTTTAAATCATATCTTCGTTAAGAGAGAAAGCACTATGCTCCTACTGCCACCAACACGGCAATCGCAGAGACCTTACCTGCCTTTTAAAATAAATATTATATGAAAAAAAACTATATAAATTTTCTATTTGTTTTCCTTTGTGCAAATTTGACGTTTGGCCAATTCTATCCAAAGCCAGATGAGTATAAACATTTTTCTATTAAAAAGAATAACGATACAATTAACTATCATATTTATTCCAAAAAAAATTTAGACGAAGTGCATAATTTCATCCTTTTTATCCATGGTTCAGGTTCACAACCTCTGTTTACGATAAAACAAGACGACAAATCAACAAGTATAGCTAGTCAAATACCTTTTAATTTAGATGAAATTCCTAAAAAATATGCATTTGTAGTTGTTTCAAAAAAATGTATCCCTTTCTCCATTACAAATAAAGAATTTAAACCTCCAAAATGCTTTTTTGAAAACGAAGGTTTAAATTATAGAGTTTGGCAAAATGATGCCGTTATAAATGATATTGTTTCCAAACGAATTAAAAATGTCAAAAAGATTCTAACAATTGGCCATTCTGAAGGAAGTGATGTTGTAGCGAAACTCGGGACAATTAATAAAAAAATCACTCACATTGGATTTTGGTCAGGCGGCGGAAATACACAATTTTATGATTTTGCTTTATTCATTAGAAAGCAAGTAAGTGAAAACAAAATTGATGAGAAAACAGCAAAAGTCAAAATGGATTCTTTATTTAATGAAATTAAAAACATTCAAGCAAATGCTACTTCAATAACTAATATATGGCAAGAAAATACGTATCGAAGATGGAGTCAGTTTTCTGAGCCAGCAATCGACAACCTATTAAAAATTGACAAACCACTTTTTGTTGCATTAGGTGCAAAAGACGAATCTGTTCCAGTTGAATCAGGTCTATTAATTCCAATAGAGTTTTTAAATCATAGAAAAACAAACTTAACTTTTAAAATTTATCCTCAATATGACCATTCCTTTAATAAAGTTCCTACTAACGAAAACGAAAGTTGGGAGTCGCATTGGACAGACGTGTTTAAGGAATTTTTATCATGGGTAGAAGACAACAATACCCGATAATATCTGTTTAAAAATATCACGCGTTTAGCGCTAAATTGAATATTTATGATTCTTACAAAGTTTAGGAAATATCGAAATTTTCTGCTCGGAAATCTGTCCAATACTGGAGCTTCAATGTCCGAAACATCGATAGTATAAAAACCATTAGATGAAAAATACAAATCATTTCTGCTATTCGAAACATTGCTATAAAAAATCAAAACAGATGTCAATGATTAAATTAAACTTAAAAATCTTCTCTGTACTTACGTTCTTACTTTTAATGAGTTGTACTAAAAATGTATGGTTGTCAAATGGAGTTCTTAGACCTAAAAACCCCAAATTCACTATGTCGAAAAAGAAGTTTACTCCTACTCCGTTGTTAAACACAGAGTATTTATATACGTATTCCGGAAAATCAAAATATGAAAATTCTACTTTAAAATCTTTCATAGGTTTTTATCCAGATGGTAAGATGATTTTGTTTGCAATAGAAGATTCCAATGTTTCAAAAATAGATAGTATTAGCTCATGGAAAAATGCGTCAAGAATAGGATACTTTAAAACGGTCGATGATAATTTGGTGTATCAGTATTACGAGCAATATGGCGGCGGAGAATATATAAATCAAAAAGCGGTACTGAAGAAAGATACAATAATCAAATTTAAAACCTTTGGCATGTTGACAAAAAAGGAAGTTAGATATGATACCTTAGTTCTTTCAAAGTACAAACTACGTTAAGACATTTGCCATGGAACAAGTGATTTAATTGTTGTAAATAATATTTATAGTCATTATTTCCTGTTATCTAACTCTGTATATGATGCGACCCTTTGTTAAGACAACTTTTTCAAAAACTTAAGATAGTTTTTTTTTAGTTTTATTTTCCAGTTTCCTGGCTAAAATCGGAGA
>NZ_JBANDI010000053.1:0-2312 GCF_039123485.1 Flavobacterium sp. PL12 | reverse complement strand
TTGCATTATTAAATATACAACTTTTCTTCCTTTTATTAAAATAATTTAACTATTTTTGAAAGAACTAAACGGAAGTTTTTTCACAGACTGACGTTGGCAGTAATTGTACCCGAAAAAATCGACAAAACAACCAAATAAAATAAAATATGAAAAAAATAATGTTTTTGATTGCCTTTTTTGCAGTTAGCAATTTTACCTATTCTCAAGTAGATAAAGTTGATGTTGAAATAAAAAAACTAATGCAAAAAAATAGAATTGTTGGTTTACAATTAGCCGTAATAAAAAACAATGAAATTGTTAAAAAAGGTCATTACGGATTGGCAAATATAGAGGATTCAATTGCTGTTGATGACAAAACAATTTTCAGTATTAATTCCATAACAAAAGCATTTACAGGAGTTGCTATTATGCAATTAGTAGAAAATGGTAAATTAAATCTCGATGAACCAATTTCAAAATATCTAGATAGTTTACCGAAAACTTGGCAAAATATTACGCTAAAACAAGTGGTTACTCATAAATCAGGAATTCCTGCAATTTGGGATTCACAAGGAAATATGTTATCAGAAAATAGAGAAGTTTTATTCAAAAAAATGAAAGAATTTCCACTTGTTTTTCTTCCAGATGAAGATTACGAAGATGCGCAAGGTAATTACATATTGCTAGGAATGATTATTGAAAAAGTTAGTGGACAATCATATGAAAAATATATTGTAGAAAACATATTCAAGAAAGCCCAAATGAACAACTCAATGAAAGTTGGAATTGGAGATTTCTACAAAATATTTAATCATTCAGCAAAGCCATATTCTTATTTTAGAGATAATAATGTACTAACCAATGTTTATCAACCTATTCCATCAAGTTTAAATCCAGCAGGAGGTATATATTCAAGTGCGACTGAAATGGCACAATGGATAATTGCATTACAAAATAATAAATTAGTTAATTCAGAAAATCTGAAAATACTATTAGCGCCAATAACATTAAAAAATGGAGAAATATATGAAACAAATAATTTTCTAAACAGAAGTTCGATTGGTTTTTATTCAAGTTCAAGAATTAAAAATCCTGTAATTGCTTCATTAGGTGGAAATAGAAATGCTTTATACATTTATCCAAAAGATAATATTTCAGTAGTGATTTTGACAAATTTAGTGGGTTCTCGTCCTGAAAATTTTATAGAAGAAATTGCGAATTTATATTTAGCGGAGAAAAAATAACAACTACTGCCAACCGCCATTTTGAGCTAGCTGGAGTTTAGTGGCATTATCGTTTCGCATCAAGTTTTGCATAAACCGAAAACTGAAGGGTTACGAACTTCCAGCCATCTCAAAGTGGCATAACGTTACAGGCAATTTTGCGTGAGACGACAAAAAATAATATATGAAAAAATATTACGATCGCTTATTTATTAAAGATGGAAGCACATCAGAAGAAGTTAAAAGTGCTTACCGAAAATTGGCGAAAAAATTTCATCCTGATGTAAATCAAAATGAAGATTATATTGAAGAATTTAAAATGATTCTTGAAGCTTATGAAGCTTTAATTTCTCATTTAGAAAAAACATTTAAACCTCATTCTGAAATTAAAAGTGATTCTCCGAAAGTCAATAAAAAGAAAAAAGTAACCGAACATTTTGATTACTCTGAATACTCTGATGAAATAGAAGTCGAAAATTTAATTTTTGAAATTAAAGAAACAAAATTCACAAAAGAAATTAGTATTCATTATCAAAAAATAGTTGCTGACGGAATTTATTTTATTATTAAACTGGGTATTAAAAATACAGACAATGAAATGAGAACATTATCATTTATGGATTTCAAACTATATGATGAAGATTTAAATTGTTATACAAGTTTAGGAAGAGAAATAAATTTTTTAAATTTAAATCAAAAAGAAATGATGTTTGACAAGCAATGTCAACCGCACATACCTACTATAGGTTATTTACTGTTTGAAGTCCCAAATAGAAAAACATATTTTTTAGAACTTTATGGCGGTAAAATTCCTGGAAGACCAAGTTATAAAAGGAAAATTATACCTTTAGAAACTGACGTAAAGAATTTGAATGTCTAAATAAAAACTGCCTGTAACCGTCGTTTGGCAATATGGCGGGATTTGGCATAATTTTAAGATTGTTTTGTACTTGGAAAATTAGTCATTAACCGAAAGATTAGGCTTCCTTAATCCGCCACATCGCCAAGCGACCAAACGTCAGGCTGTGAAAAAACCTCGATTTTTCACAATTTCTCTCTAAAGACACTCTTGTAAACTTCAATATCTTCACTCTGCTACACACTATTTTT
>NZ_JBANDI010000052.1:0-2736 GCF_039123485.1 Flavobacterium sp. PL12 | reverse complement strand
CTTCTGATCTAAAGTCCATTTCTTGTATTTCATGTTTCAAATATATAAGTTTGAAATTTAAAATAACACTCCGAACTTATCGGGGGCTAAAATAGCAGCAATTATTGTATCTGAGTCCAAAAATCCGGAATTAGCAAAAATTTTTATAGATGAAATTTCAAAACTTGAATTTAGACCTATAAAAACTTGGAATGAAGGAGGCTTTTTTGGGGAGCCAGATACATATTCTCCATATGCAATTGCAGAAACTATACATTTAGCTGGCGATTTTGGCTTTAATTGGTATTTTGAAGAATATATAAATCCCATTCATCCAATACACACTAGTGAGGAATCTCAAATAAAAGCAATTTTAGGCAGTTACTTTTTTATCAATAAGTTTTCACTTAGCGAAACAAAAACAAATAAATTATTAAATATTGTTGGTTATCATCTTGCTGCAAGAACCAAAAGTTGCAGTTATTTTATTCCATTACTTGTATTAATAGCTCCAGAAAAATTTGATTTAAAAATAAGATGTATAATGTTGGCAGAGTTGCTACAATATAGATTGTATAATTCTAAGTCCAAAGAACTTCTACTTTTAGAAATTAAACAAGGAAATAAAAACTATGTACTCGATGCATTAGAAATAGTAATTTCAAATCAAGAAGGGAATAATGACGAAACACTTTTCTTTTGGTTAAATAATTGTGACAACTTTAATGAAATTAATATAACGGTTTTAAAGAAAATCATTAAAAACATTTCAAATGGTAAGCAAAAATTATATGATAAAATCATTTCTAAATTCCCGAAAAATGATCTTCTAGCTTATTTAAGATATTGTGTTCTAAATGATAATGATATTTCGGATAGTGCTGCCATTTTACTTTATTCTTATTTTAATGAAAGAGATTTTTATTTAATCGTAAGACCTCTACTTTCAAAAACTCAGTTTTATGATATAAAACATAACGATCGAAAACGGATTTTAGATGACCTAATTTTAGAGGATCCCTCTATATCTTTAAATTTATTCCTAAAATTTATTCCTAAAAGAAAAACCAATAAAGACGAGATACAAGAAATATATATTTATTATTTTAATAAACTATTAAAAAATGTAGATGAAATACATAAACAACAATTTTTATATGTAGTTAGTAAATTACCTGAATATCCAATATTAAGTCGATACCCTGAAATAAGAAATAGTTACAAAGAGCTAGTATACTCCAAACCGCAATATCTTGATTTTCTAAATGAGGCAACTGAGCATTTAGACTTTCGTTTGCGTTTTAATGCAAATTCAATTTTACTTTCTTGTTTCCCTGAAAACGCAAAAAAGGAATTAGAAAATATTATTTTTTCAGCCTCCAATAGAATGTTTGATCGAAATGAGTGGTTTCGTTTCTGCATTAAATTAAATTATAGTACCGATGTATTAAATTATTTAAAATCCATCCTTTCAGATTTGCCAACTTTGTCAAGGTATTATGCACTAATTATACTATATCAACATAATCTTCTACTATCAGAAGATCTTTTGAATGAATTAATTGAAGGATTAACCGGCGAAGGTTATTTCTTTGATTTAGGGGATCCTTTTAAGCCTCAAAATGATATTAAAAAAATTGCTCAACAAAAAGAGTTTTATCCAAAACTTATCAATATTTTAAACAGTGATAATTTTGATCAAGCTAGTCGTGCCGCTGGCATGTTATTAAACTATCATTATGAAAAATTAACACATTTTGAGCAGGGTATAGCTTATGTTTTTGAATGTGAATCGTGGGATAGAAATCTTTATACTTTTGATAAATATAAAAAAAAGCTCTTCGAGAACACTGATTTTTTAAAAGGTTTTGATGAAACAAATAATAAAATTAAAAATATTTTTGCTAAAACATCTCTTTTAAAACTATACAAAGACACAATAATAGATTATCAAGATTTGTGGTTAGATTTTATAAAGAAACTTATTTATGAAGAAAAATTTCACGATAATCATAAAATAGAATTATTTTATAGATGGCTAATTACTTTAAGAAAAAATGCACCTGACACCACTTTAAAAGCAGGAATTGCAGCAAGAGAATTATTGACTTACCCTGCTATAAAAGATGATGTCGAATTCAAAAGTTTATATCCATATTTCCAATTGATAGCTAATGAATTTGATGCATTAGATAAAAAGGAAATAGAAAACACATTACTGAAATACCAGTGTAGTGATGAAATAGCAGTATCTTTTTTAAGTAAATTAGAGTGTATTCCTGAAAACTTTCGCCCAGATTATTTTATAAGTTCGCATATAAAAATATTTTCAGAAAACAAGACAAAAAATATCTTAAAAAAGGACAAAAAGGATCTTGAAAAAATATTTTTTGATACTGAGAGTATTCCAAATAACATTTCTGAATATATAGAATCTATAATTCTATTTGGTATATATAGCAAAGAAGAACTAACAGTAATTGAGCAAAAGGGAAATATTGCTTGTTTTGTTGTATCAATAGTTCGTTTTTGTAGAAATGAAGATATTTCATTTAAAACTATTTTAAATGCTATAAATGAAGTAGGTTGGCCTTATTATAGAAATGCATTAACCCAATCATCAAGAGAATCTTTATTTATTATCAAGGAGAAATTGTTACAATCTATGATGCGACCCTTTGTTAAGACAACTTTTTCAAAAACTTAAGATAGTTTTTTTTTAGTTTTATTTTCCAGTTTCCTGGCTAAAATCGGAGA
>NZ_JBANDI010000051.1:0-3770 GCF_039123485.1 Flavobacterium sp. PL12 | reverse complement strand
GGTTGTTTAGCGACTTCAAGATACTGAATTTCAGTATCTTGACCAATATCTAAGTCATTTATTTTACTTTAAATAATTACACCCAACGGGTTAATAATATAAAACGATTAATAGAATATTTTCTAAAATTTGGTTTGTAAATACCGCAGCGCTCTTAATATTATTATTCAGATTGCATTTGACTCTTGGATAAAGTTGAGTAATTGAATTGAAGTTAAATACGAGACTAAAGCTTTGAACTTCGCTTCCCGAAAGAACCACGATTTTGAAAAATAATAAATCTAATTTCAAAAAAAATGAAAAAGTTTAACAGCTAATAGCAACCAATGAATAAAATATTTATAGTTTACATTTTAGTTTGCTTAATCTCATTGACAAATATATTTCTAAATATAAAGTAAAACATAACTTTTGCAGGATTTTGGAGTGACAGAATTTTATTTTGGATTTGGCTTAGTTTGACATGTATCATTATTATCTTATTTTGGAAAAAGAAATTAGTAAAAGTATACTTTGCACTACTTATTTTTACAATCATATTAAGCTTAATAACAATGGGAGTTCCTTTTTGGGGAATGTATCTTTCGGTTACAGGAAAAGGACTTAGATTCGAAAAGGAAATAACGCCAGAATACCGTGTCCAAATTGCAACTTACAGTATAATGGCAAGATATGCTCCACTGCAAGTAATTAGAAATCTTGGTGTTTTCGAAAAAGAAATTAGTAGCAGTGATTCAGAATTGAAAGTGAACGACAGTTTGAGCATTTCAAATTGGGATATTAAAAATGTTTGGTACATTTCAGAAAATGATAAAGAAATTACTTTAAAAATAACAGATGGAACGAATACTCTAATTAAAAATTTCCAGAAAAAAGAAGATAACTAAACTGACAACATTTACAATCAAAGGTAAAAATTGTACTTGAGAAATTGCTGCAATACGTATTTCTAATAATGAACTTGAGTCAAATTCATTGATGTCTAAAATAAAAATTTTAAACTCTTAAAATCTATTTTATAATTTTTAATTTTTTGTTCGTTTATAAGCATTATAAATTCTGTAATTCCTTAATTTGGATCTAAAGCAATTTAACGAATTTCGACAACCTTTCAGCCTAAAACTGTTCAGCGTTAAACCTAATTAAAACACAAAGCAGAAAAAAACCTAATAACTTATAAATCTAGAGTATTATCTTAGCTTCAATTATTTAGATTAGTACTCGATGAAAGAAATAAAACATTATGATGTTTTCATAATTGGAACTGGTACTGCAGGTCGAACTGCTGCCGAAATTTGTGTGAAAAATAATTTGAAGGTTGCAATAGCTGACAACAGAGAATTTGGTGGAACTTGCTCCACAAGAGGTTGTGATCCAAAAAAAATATTACTGCAATTCACAGAAATGGTCACCAAAAGTCAACTTCTAGTCAATCAAGGAATTTCTCAAAAACTACAAGTTAATTGGAAAGACGTTCAAAACTTTAAAAGAATCTATACCGATGATATTCCATCACGCACTGAGAAAAACTTTTCTGATTTAGGAATAGATTATTACCATCAATCTCCTGTATTCCAAAATTTAAGTGAAGTTCTGGTTGAGGGAAAACTGATTTCAGCTGCTAAATTTGTAATTGCTTCGGGAATGATTCCTCGAGAATTAAATATGGAAGGCAGAGCTTTTCTTGATACTAGCGATGATATTTTAAATCTAGGAAAAATACCTAAAACAGCAACATTTATTGGCACGGGTTATGTTGGAATTGAGTTCGCATGTATGCTAGCCACAATGGGTTGTAAAGTAACTATGATCGAGAATGGTCCAAAAGCATTAATACAATTTGACGAATATTTAGTTAATAAATTAGTTGCCCATCTTGAAACTCTCGGTATCACTTTCATATTTAACGCCGAAGTATCATCAATAGAGAAGTTAACTAAGAATTTAAAAGTTAATTACGTTTTAAATGGTGAAATTTTATCTGTTAGATCAAGAAAAGTTTACAACACCGCTGGTCGCGTTCCATCTATTGAAATGCTAGCTTTAGACAATGCTACTGTAAAGTTTGATAAAAGTGGAGTACTTGTTAACGATTTTCTTCAAAGCGTTTCCAACCCAAATTTTTATGCCTGCGGAGATGTTAGCAGTAAATCGCTGGCTTTGTCTCCGTTAGCCGGTTTACAAGGTTATATAGTTGGAAATAATGTTGTTAAAGAAAATTCTAAGGAATTTGAAGTTCCCGCAATCCCTTCGACCGTATTTTCAAATCCTCAGCTATCAAGCGTTGGTTATACTGAAGAAGAAGCTAACAAACATTTCAAAAATATTAAGATTTATAAAGGAGATGCAAGTCATTGGTACAATGCAAAAAAAGAAAACAACCCAATTTACGCCTACAAAATTTTAGTGAATGAGCGAACCAGTGTCATAATTGGTGCCCATTTATTAAGTTCTGAAGCTAACGAAACCATCAATATATTTTCAATGGCTATCCAACAGAAAATGACGGTTCTTCAGTTTAAAAAGCAAATTTTCACTTATCCTTCGTACAGTAATGACTTAAAAAAAATGTTGACCAACGAAGAATAAGTTCTAAACGTTAAAAAAGCAAAATGTGATGGAGAAGACAAATGAGAAAATCTCGTCAGTTTTAAAAATAATGGTATAGTGCAATTTTCAAATTTCTCTTTAAATGAAAAATGGTTAGATAAACAAAGTACAATAAATTTTTAAAAGATTTCTGCGCAATTAAAAATGGCATGTAATAATTCTCATAAATGTTCACGACTACATGCACGCGCGAAAATTGAGATTACTTATGGTAAATCGAAATATGAAATTAAAGAAACGAAAGCTTGAAAAACGTAGCCTATTTTTAAATAGCAGAAGGGAGATTTTTACTATTATAAATCATATCGAATGAATCTATTTTGTACTAATTACTAAATTTTAGAAATTATGGAAACAGCAAAACTGAATAAAATTGCCGAAATAA
Source organism: Flavobacterium sp. PL12 (assembly GCF_039123485.1). Lineage (NCBI taxonomy): Bacteria > Pseudomonadati > Bacteroidota > Flavobacteriia > Flavobacteriales > Flavobacteriaceae > Flavobacterium > Flavobacterium sp. PL12. The sequence continues at coordinate 775 of NZ_JBANDI010000051.1, read as the reverse complement.
CATTGCTTTTTTGGCTTATGAAAATTGTTGCGACAACGCTAGGGGAAACTTTAGGGGACTTTATTTCGATGACATTAAAATTGGGATACCTAACAGGGATTGTAATTACATCAGTATTTTTTCTTGTTCTTTTGTATGTGCAATTGAAGGCTAAAAAATTTAACCCAATATCTTTTTGGTTAGTTATTATTGCAACAACAACTCTTGGAACAGAAATATCAGACTTTATCGATCGCAGTTTAAATTTAGGGTACACTTTAGGAAGTTTAATTCTACTCATGGGACTAGTTGGCACTTTGTTTCTCTGGAATAAAAAATACAATAACTTAAATGTAAATCCAATTATTGAGACTCAGAAAGAGCTTTATTTCTGGATTGCCGTTTTGTTTTCAAATAGTTTAGGAACTGCATTTGGAGATTATTTGAGCGACATAATTGGCTTTAGTTATCTTCAAGGCGCTTTGATTACAGCAATAATAATAGTTATTGTGATACTACTGCATTATTACACTAAACTTAATGAAGTAGTTTTGTTTTGGTTGGCATTTGTATTTACTCGTCCTTTTGGTGCAACATTTGGAGATTTCTTAACTAAGCCAATTATTAAAGGTGGATTAGATTTAGGAACGCTACAAGCATCGATAATTTCGATTGTAATTATGACCATACTAATTTATTACTCATGCGAATCAAGGGTTAAAAAATTAAATTTATAAAAGCAGATGCTATTTTTCCAAAAATATGGACTAGTAATCCCTTACTTGACCTTACTTTA
>NZ_JBANDI010000050.1:0-3996 GCF_039123485.1 Flavobacterium sp. PL12 | reverse complement strand
AAAATAGTGTGTAGCAGAGTGAAGATATTGAAGTTTACAAGAGTGTCTTTAGAGAGAAATTGTGAAAAATCGAGGTTTTTTCACAGCCTGACGTCCCGCCGCTTCACGCAGTTGCGGATCTTAGCGAACTGAGGATTTTCCACCAAGATAATCTTTATTCGTGAAAATGAAATCTCCGGCTAGAAAAATCTCCGCAATTGCTTGAAACGGCTGTTAGCACCTGGCGTTCTGTCCACCATTAATATTTGTTCAATACTTGTCAAAATATATCCTTGTCTTTACCGTCAATTTTATGATTTACTTTCTGTCCCATACTTGAAGTAACATATCCTGCAACTGTTTCTCCATTTCGTTGCCCATTTGATAAGTAGTTAATGTCTATTGAGCAGTCACCTGTTATATCAACCCAAACAGTTTTACTTTCTCCAACTTCCAATTTGTCAATGTGTCCACCGCCACAACCATCAATATTTATGTCAGTCAAAGTTGTCTGCGTTGAGTTTGTAAAGGTTATTCTCATTGTGCCAAGAAGAATAATTGCAACCCAACAATAAAAAAGCATAATTGGAATGTTCAGCAACATTAGTCCGCAAGTTGTCAAAAGCTTTGTTCTATTGTCTTTGTCCTTATTAGCTTTTAATAAAATTGAGATTAAAATTCCAACATTTATTAGTCCTGTCAATGCTATAAAGCCATAGCCAACAAAAAGTAATTCAAATGAAGAGGTCAGGAAGTAAAGTCCAAAAATAACTGTCCCGAGCAAGAATGAAATTAATGCTGTTTGTCGTCCGAGTTTTATTTGTCGTTCTGTCGTCATACGCTTGGTGCTAACGTTTTGCAGCTACAAGAAGTTGGCGATTTCGAAGCACTAAACTGTCTGCCATCACAAAACTTGATACGAAGAACAAAGCTTCATTTAACCACTGAACCGCCAATTTCTTGTAGGTGCTGTTATCGGCTGCCTTTCTTGTCGCTCTATGTCGTCCGTCTATTGCTTTCATTGTCGCTTTGATTTATTGAATCAATAATTTGTTCAGTTTCATGAAAGTTAATGATGCGTTTGTCTGCGATAATATCTTCTTTGCGTAATCTCCTTTTCAGAGTAATTCCATTTAGTGTTCTGCATCTACTCAATGCCGTATAAATTTGTCCATTCACAAAAGCACCTGTGCCAAGGTCAATCATTACATTGTCAAATGTCAAACCTTGACTTTTATGAATTGTAATTGCCCAAGCTAATTTTATTGGGAATTGAGTAAATGTTCCGATTACTTCTGAAACTATTTTCTTTTTGTCTTTATCGTATTTGTATTTCCTGTTCTCCCAAGTAACTTTTTCCAACTTGTAGGTTGTGCCGTTTTGTAATCTAACTTCAATCAAGTCGCTTGAAATGAAATCAACTTTAGCAATTGTTCCGTTTACCCACCTGCCGCCTGCACCATCATTCTTAATAAAAATTACTTGTGCATTTTTTTTCAACTCTAAAGTTTTTCCCGTTGGATACTTGTCCTCCTTAAATTCTCCTGTAATTTCAGCTTCAAAATTGAATTTGGTGTATGTCAACTCTAAAAGTTTTTTAGTGTTCTCTGCATTGGCGATTGCATTTGTTGCAGTGAGATTAATTACAAACTCATCAAGTTTTGGAGTGTAATTTGGATTGTATCTTTCATTAAGTTTTGAAATTGTAGTTTCAGTTGCTTGGCAAATTCTTACTGCATCTAATAATTCCACGAATGGTAAATCGTCTTTTTGACGATGAGATTTTTTGAACTCAAAGTATGTTGGACTAACTTCTTTGTATGAATGTGAATCAAAAAAATATTCGCTATCGTAAATTTCTTCAAAGAGAAATTTTTCAACTTCATCAGTTGAATCAACTACGGGTGGTAATTGAAATATATCTCCAATGAAAAGTAATTGTTTACCGCCAAATTTCTTATTTGGGTCGCCTCCATTTTTACGAAGCGAAAAGTCAATTGCTTCCAGAATGTCGGAACGTAACATTGAAACCTCATCTATTACGATGGTATCAATTTTTTGAATGATTTTATATTTTTGTGTAAAGTCTCTAAAAATTGTTATTTCATCATCTTCTGGCATTAATGGTTTTAATGGGAATCGAAAAAACGAATGTATTGTTTGCCCTCCAACATTGATAGCAGCAATACCAGTAAATGCAGTCATTAAAACTTTCTTCTTTGTTTTTTGAGCAAAGTAATGAACGAAAGTAGACTTACCTGTTCCTGCTTTTCCTGTAATAAAGAAACTATCATTAGTATTTTCAATTTTGTCAAAGAGATATTTTATAGTTTTATCGTTCTCATATCCATCAGGTAGGTTTGTGATTTTTTTATAAAGGTCTGGCAATTCTAAATCTTCAAATAAATTTAGTTGTCCTCCGTGAATACTTTCTTCTGATTCTATACGCAAAAGGAAAAATAGGTCTCCGTTATTGTCATGATAAGGATTCTCTACGTTTAGGTCTGTTCCGTAATGTGCAAGTGTCTTGAAGATGTAATAGCACTTTTTTGTCAGTTTAGTAAAGTCATCAGGATATTTTTCAAGGTGTCTATTGATAGCTTCTTTTCTAATTTTTATTCCAATGAAACTTAAATATTCACTTAGATTTTCAATTGCTGTGTCACGGTCTGTTTCATTGCATGAATTATAAAAATGTGAAAAGTCATAAGGAAAATCTGAGGGATAGCTTTCGTCCTCCTTTCCATAAAATAATTGGTGGGCATAATTACTGTGAAAAGTTCCCGTTGCCTTGTCAACAAGCTGGGATTTTTTGAAGTTATCAATCCATTTTCTTTCTATGTTTTTTGTTGTTATTGGCATCCCTTTTGACTATTGCTCAACTCTATTTATTAATTGTCGACTATTTTATAACTGATTAATTGCATTTTGTATTTCCGCTCTAGTAATCAAGTCAGTATCACCTGAAAATTTTTCAAGAGCAAAACCATAATACATTTTAGCGTCTTCTTTCTTTCCGTCTAATTCTCTCATTTTTGCGAACCAGTAAAACGTTTCATGATTCTCAGGAAGGTTTTCTTGCATAATCACCATGTTACATTGTCCAAATGCCTCTGAGGATTCTTTGTAATTTTTCTCATTAAATTTTATTCGACCCAATAAATAAAAATATTTAGCAATCAACTTAGGGTGTTGACCATTAGCTTTAATTGTTTCTGTAATTTTATTTATTGCATTAACTAACTCTGTTTGCGAAGCGTTTAATCCAAACCTTCCTGTTTTAGTTTGATTTTCGTTCACTGATTTTAACGTTAAATCCTTTTTCCATAGATGTCGGAAACGAATTTCACCTTCTCTCATCATTTCAGGGTCAACAAGTGCTTGACTTTTATTTGTTGTGAAGCCAAGTTTTACAATTACATTTTCTGATGTCAGATTATCTTTATCAATGTCAGCCTCAACGGTCTTTACTCCAAGAGATTTCAGTGAATCAATTACAAGCTCTGCGGTTTTAGAAATTATTCCCTTCTTTCTATGTTCAGGTTTTAAAGCGTAACTGATTCTTGCTTTGTGTAAACTGTCTCTAAATTCAAAAGCAAAAAAACCACAAGCCTTATCTTTGGAAAATATTCCATTTCCTTTTTCAATAATAATCCAAGCAAAACCAGACCCTTGTTCAAAGTCATGCAGCCAATAATTAACAAGGTTTCTATAATCTTGTCTCGCCTCCTTAGGCACAATGTAGTATTTACGAACAGAACTGTCGTTGAACATTTCAGAAATAAACTGTCGGTCATTCTCCGTTAGTTTTCTCAAAATCAAATTTTCTTTTCTTAGTTCGTTGAGTTTTGTAAAGTCCATATGTTTAATTTTTGTCTTTCAGTTTGAGTTTGCACGGTCGTCCAAAGGTTGCCGATAACGGCAGTCTGTGAAAAAACTTCCGTTTAGTTCTTTCAAAAATAGTTAAATTATTTTAATAAAAGGAAGAAAAGTTGTATATTTAATAATGCAACACAT
>NZ_JBANDI010000049.1:0-4071 GCF_039123485.1 Flavobacterium sp. PL12 | reverse complement strand
AGTAAAGTAAGGTCAAGTAAGGGATTACTAGTCCATATTTTTGGAAAAATAGCATCTGCTTTTATAAATTTAATTTTTTAACCCTTGATTCGCATATATAATGAATGTCTATGCAAACACCAGCCTTTGGTACCTAATTTTCATTACTATTTCACCGCGCAATTTGTTTTAGTTCTATTACTAGTCATGTAGAGCTAGTAAGAACGCTATAGCAACAGGCATTATAATTATAATTTATCACGCCTTTGATTGTAAATGAAAGATCAATCATGTTAGAAATCAAAAGTGTTACATATAACAAAGATTTACTATGCTAAAAGAAATTTAATAATATTGGTACACGGTTTTTTTAAAGGAGTTTTTACAGATTTAAAGTTAAATTTTAATCTATTGAAATAGGATAAAATAAAGTTATGTATACTAGAGAGACACTTATTACTTCGCATATTAACATGTGAAGGTTATTATAGATCTTTCATGAATAAACCTTTATTAAAATCAATATGATTTACATTAAATTATACAAATTAGTCAAAAGTTTAACGTGTATCTTGCTTTTGTTAAGTGTAACAGTAGTCACTGCAAAAGATATGATAGTGGAAGATATAGCTGCTAAAATTGCAGAAGATATAGTAGATGCTACGATGAATAACTACTACCATTATTTCACTGGTTTGTTTGGAGTCATCTACGCCTTTTGCGTTGTTAATAAGAATATAGCTATTGCTAAAATCGAAACTAATTTTAATTCAAAATAAGATGATTTAAAAATAGTAAGTATTGTAGTTATTTCTTTGAATCATTTTTTAAATATTATCATTTGATTTGAAGAAAAATTATTTTGCTCGTAAAACAAAAATGGAGTTGCACATCTATGCATTTTTTGCTTTGCATTAAATGCATCTAGATCTTTTTAAAATCACTGCTTGTTATACGAGCAAGGATTTCTTTAGTTATAGGTTTTATATGGAAGGACATAACATTTTGTTCTTTTCGTGCTCGCAAGATATCTACGTCATCAATAGTTGATGAAATGATATGCACTTGGCAAGACTCTTTTAAAATGGAAGAGAATTTACTATATTCAGCAACAAAATCAAATCCTGACATTAAAGGCATATATATGTCTACAAAAATTACTTGTGGTAAAAGTTGTGAATTTTCCTGATTATTTTGAAGATAAATTAATGCGTCCCTAGCAGAGGTATGTTCTAGCACTTCTGCTGCAAATTTATTTTTTATAATAATCCGTGATGCAATATAAAGATCAGTACGGTTATCATCAATTAACATCACTTTTTCAAATTTCACTTTTAACTCGTCATTCATAATATAAATATTTAAGTTTTAATTGAAGTATTGGTACCTCATCGCCTTACATTGGTGATTAGTTTTTCTATTCTTTAAGTCTAATAAATTTATTAAAATCCTCTTGTCTTCTTTTAGCAACTGGCAAGACACTTCCATCAGGAAACTCACAGAAATATCCATCTTTTTTGGAAATTGTAGTAATTTGCCGAATGTTAATGACATAAGAGTGATGAATTCTGAAAAAATAGGTAGGATCTAGAACATCGTTGTAATCTCCTAAATTTCTACTAGACATTATTTTTTTTCCATCTAAGAGGTGAAAAATCGTGTATCGTCCATCAGCTTTGCAAAAAATAATCTCTGACATTTTTATTAATTCAATTTTATCTAAGGACGCAATTGCAACATACTCATTAGTATGTTTACCGGCATTTAAGGCATTAATATTATTGATTTTTTCATTTTGGTAGCTGTGTTCCATGTTTATTCTTTTAACCACTTTGTATAATGATAAAATAACATTATTAAAATCTATAGGCTTTAATATAAAATCGATGGCATTGTATTTAAATGCTTTTACAGCATCATATTCGTCTTCTGAAATAAACACCAATTTTGGAGAATTAAAATCCAACTGATCAAGAGCTTCTAAGAATGAATCATCGTTAATAGTTGTATCTAGAAAAACAACATCTGGTCTTTTAAGTTTAATTAAGTCTATTCCTTCTTTTGTAGAAATAGCATGTCCAATTACTTTTATTAGTATAGCGTTTTCTTTAGCGAATTTATCTAATAGTATAGAAGAATCATTACTATCGTTTATAACGATTGCACTAATCTGAATCATATTGTTGTGACTGTTTTTGTAAATAATACAATTTAAAAGAGGACTATATTTTTGCTATAACATAGCTTTGCAAATTAATGTACATTGTTTTAAAAATAAAGAGGTAATCAATACTTAATAGAACGGTATACTGTCTAGAAATTGCGCAGTGATTGTTTTTACTTGGAAAGCAACCACATTGATGTCATCGTTTGCGGTCTTTATGTCATCTTCATCGATTGAAGAGGAAAGAATATAAACTTTACAGTATTTTTTTAAATCCAATGAAAGCTTATCGTATTCTATCATAAATTCAAATCCCGACATTTGTGGCATATATATGTCTAAAAAAATAATTTGAGGCAACACATTACAATTATTTTGATTTTCTCTCAAAAACTCTAAAGCTTTCTGGGCAGAATTGTACTGATTTATATGCTCTGCAAAATTACATTTAGCCATTAGTCGAGCAGTAATATAAAGATCAATCGTATTGTCATCAATAAGCATTATTCTTTTAAACTTTAATTTTTGCTTTAACATCTTCTAAAATTTTTAAGATTTATTTCGAATTGTGTTCCGCCCTCTATTGGGGATGTTATTGTAATTGTACCTTCTAGTTTTTCAACGGTATCTTTTACTATATATAGACCAATGCCAGAACCTTCAGATTTACTTGAAATTCTAAAAAACATATCAAATATTTTATTATGGTATTCTAAAGGAATTCCTATTCCATTATCAGCAATTACCAGCTGCAGCTCTTTTTCATTTAATAACGCTGTAATTTCGATAAACCTATCAGTTCCGGTAGATTTATGATATTTAATAGCGTTAGATATTAAATTTTCTACTATTGTATTAAATCGTAATTTATCAGTATAGAAATTAGTGAGTTGCTGGACTTCAATTTTAAAATGAATTCCTTTTCCTTGCTTCATGTTTTGAAGGCCGTCAATAATATCAGAAATGGTATTTTTTATTTGTACTGGTTCTATCTCTAAGGCAGTGCGATTGTTTTGAGAATAACTTAGAATTCTTTTAATAAATTGATCTAGACGTTCTATACTATTGCTTATCATTTGGATATGCTTTATCGTTTCTGGTTCTTTACTTTCATCTTCAATTATTGAAACGAGTCCCTGAACAGAGGTCAATGGACTTCGCAAATCATGAGAAACGCTATAGACAAAACGATCTAGTTCTTTGTTTGTTTTTAGAAGTTCTATATTAGTAATTATTAATTCTTTGGCTCTTAATTCTTTTTCCGCATTTTGAAAAGCAAGTTCATAATTAGCAATAGCTAACTCATTAGCTCGATTTTCTTTTTCTGTATTTTGATAAGCTAGCTCTTTATTAGCGATGGCTAATTCAGCAGCTCGTTTTTCTTTCTCTTGATTTTCAAATGCGAGTAATGTGTTTTGAAGTTCTAATGCAGTAGATGCAGCTTTGCTTTCAGTAATATCTGTAATCATATTGACAGCACCTGTTACTCTGCCTGACGAATCTAAATAAGGAACAATATGCGGAACTACATAACGTTTTTCCCCATTCACACGTTTAACAATGCTTGATCCACCAGATATTATTTTACCTTCTTTTAGAGAAATAGCCATTGGACTAAATTCTAAAGGAATGGACTGCCCCTCATCGTTAAAGATCTGTGCGAAACCGCAAAAAGAGTCATCACCTACTATGGGATCTCTGCCCCAAAGATTAGCCGCAGCCTTGTTGAAAAATACTATTTTTCCATCTACGTCACATGAATAGGCTGCTACAGGTAATTCACTAATAAGCTGATGATACATTTTTGCACTTTGTTCTATTTGGATACGTGATATATGATGCGACCCTTTGTTAAGACAACTTTTTCAAAAACTTAAGATAGTTTTTTTTTAGTTTTATTTTCCAGTTTCCTGGCTAAAATCGGAGAT
>NZ_JBANDI010000048.1:0-4386 GCF_039123485.1 Flavobacterium sp. PL12 | reverse complement strand
ACTCTGATAAACACTTAATAATGATGAAAAAATTAACAGCGTAATTAAAAATCGAAATTTAGAATAATACTCTTGTTTTATAGGGGTCAAAACAGGGTTTAGTTAAACAGTATCATTTTATAAAAGTGAAGATTTAAAAAATAGCCATTGCATTACTTTCTCAAGTTCTTGCAATGGCTTAATAATGTAGATTGTTTCTTTAACAAAAAGTTTTTACTCTTTTATAAATTTAAAGGCTTTACCGCTTTCTAATTTTAAAAAGTATAATCCGGTCGTAAAAACTTGAAAATAAATTTTGTAGCAGTTTCTACAATAGAAGTTATATTTAGGCAAATAATAAATATGTTAAGAAGAGTATTGATTAATTACATTAAAAAGCTTTCTAGAATCATTTTCCTCAAATTCTTCTAAGTCAAAATCATATCTAGTTCCATCATTTTTATAAATTTTTAGAACCTCATTCTCTAATTCTGTTCTCTCCACATTATCAAATGATATTGATTTTACAAAAAATATTTTAATGAGAATAAAAATTCCTTTTTTGTTATACTGTACATAATTCTTGAACCAAAACATTCTTGAGAAAAATACTGCTTGCGATAAGTACTCAATTGCACTAATTCCTTTATTTATTTTGGGGTTTTGAAATTTAATTATTTCAAAAAGACCAAAAATGATACAGAATAAAGATAGTAGTATTAATGATATAAAAAACCAATTGTATTATAAATTCTCAAATTTAATTCTTTTCATGGTTTAGTAATTTATAGTAAAAAAGTAATCCTCTTAAGTGCTTGTAGCTTCATATGTCGTTTACATTGACAATTATTTGCTTGCTTTTGATAATAGGCACGGAATGTAATTCCGCGCTATCTTGAAGGAGATATAGACGAGCGATCTGTTTTTTTTACTAGTTAATTTCGGCTCAATATCTTATCAACGAATATTTATTTATTCAAAAATTGACTGTGTAAGTATAAATCAATTTGGAAATACAATGAGGGTTTTCAAAAGAAGTCTAAATTAAAAATTATAGAAATTGTTTTGTAATCGCACATTATTGTTTCTTTAATTTCTCAATTAATCTATAGATGTGAGAGCCTAATTTCTTAGGATATGGTTCATTGGTATTATCTAATAATTTGGCTCTTTCTATCGCTACATTAGTCAAAGGTAAAAATCTTTCGCTATTTGGGTTTTTATTATAACCAATTCCTTGCAAATCGCCCAAAACTACATCAATATGGTTTTTCTTATTACTGACTTTAGCGTTTTTTAAAAGTTTATTTTGTTCTTCTTCTTTATATTCAATAACGTCTTTTAGATGCATGATTAGCCATATTTCAAAACAAGGATTACTCATTGCTAAGAAAAAATTATTTTCTTTATTACAGTCTATAACTAATTGATTAAAATCAATTTTGTGAATTGTTTCCCAATGGTCTCGATCGACAATAAGCCAAAATTCGTCTGTTTTTTTAAATGGATAATTTGCTTTCGCTTTTTTAAGTAATCTTTTAACACTAAGAGGATCTGTTCCAGTATTTACCTCTCTTTCTAAAGGAATAATTTCGATTATTCCTGAGTCATTAAAATAATCAGACTGTCTAAAATCATTGAAGTAGGTGACTTCAGTTTTCTGACCTTCGTACGACAAAATGTATAGTTTTTCGGCTTCTTTAAAACCGCCTTCTCTTATTAATGGTATTGGATCTCTTGGCATACTTAGCTCATTTGTGGAATAACAGTTAGCTTATCTCTATTTCCAAACTTAGGCACTCCTTTATATCTACCAAGTAGATAATCACGTCTAACTTCTTTGTCAAATCTAATACCATAGTCTTCTAATGAATGGAGCCTACTTGCGCCTAGCTTATCTTTAACAACAAACCATATTTCATCTTTTCGTAATAATTTTTGAGTTAAAAGTGTTGATTCGTGACTTGCAACTATAAACTGACTATTAACATTTTTACACTTCGATAGAAAAAAATCAAACAAATCATATATCAAATTAGGATGTAAACTTCTTTCCATTTCATCAATTACAAAAACGTTATCGCCTTTGAAAAAATCAATAATTAACGGAATTAAGTCCATTATTCTTCGTGTACCGTCTGATTCATCTCTTAAATCAAACAGTTCATAACCTCCTCCAGCAATTTTATGTTTTGTTTTCAAAAGCTGAGCTCTCATTGAGCGATCTTTATTTACAGAAATAACATAATATTTGTCATCTTGAACGTTTGAAATAAAAGCGTTTGTTTTTTCTGATTTATCTCCCAACAAATCATTCTCAATATCTTTTAATATTTCACTTGGAATGTCAATTTTTTCGATATCTACTTCTTTAAATTCTATTCCGTCAATACCTGTGTCAAAATACCCAAGCATTTCAGTAAAAACTTTATTTAGATCAGTATCTTCTAACAGTTCAAACTTTTTTCCAACATTTTTAGAATTAGGATATATAACAGTTAAAGCATTTTGAAACCAATCAATAACATTGATTAAGTCGTCAATGTTCGAAACATTTTCCTTTACTTTTCGTGTTCTGATTTCAGATAAAAATAATTGATTTTTCTGAGTTCCTTTTGCTGTGAATTCTAAAAATTGCTTTTCCTCAATTTTTTTATTCCTGCTCAGTATCGATTCAAGTTTAAATTCTTTAGTTCTATTTTTATCCCTAGTAAATATTTCTTTTTCTGATTTTTTTGAAATTTCGTAAAGCCATTCTTCTATTATTTCCTTAGAATTAAAAATAAAACCGTACGCATAATTTTTATCTTTATGTTGTATTTCGTATTCAATTCTTGAATTTTGGTTTAATTTTTTTTTATCTAATTTGAAATTACTATATTTTATTGGTTGTTCAGCCTTATTTCCCTTTAATATAAGTTCTTTTCCAAATTCAATAGCTTTAATCAAATTAGATTTACCAGATGCATTTGCACCATATACTACTGCTGTTTTAAGTGCAGAAGTTCCTTTTATTGATTTGGATTTGTGATGTGATTTTAGCGTTCCTTTTCCTGGAATAAGCGAAAACACTTCTCGGTCTTTAAATGACAAAAAATTCTCAACTGTAAACCTGATTAGCATAATACTGTTTATTTTATATGCAAATATAGTGAAAAAATCACATTTAAAGCGTTTTTAAAGGTAAAATTGACTTTAGGTTTAATTTACATTTCTGTTATGCAACTATGCAATAATTAGTGGATAACATCACTATATACATCTTTTTGCAGATCGTTCAATTGATAGCTAATCTTTTTCTTTATTTTTTCCTTATTGATCACATTAATAGCATTAAAAACAAAAAAACCATTGCAATACTTCTTCAAGCTTCGCAATGGTTTTTCATTTATAAAATAGAATAAAGTCCTATTTCATTTTTTGTCTTTTAACCGGTTTTTCGTTTGGTTCGTTTTTGTTTTGTAACAAATAATTAGCCAACAGTTTTTCGATCAGTTCATCTTTAGTTAAGTGATGGAAAACGGTTTTTATTTTTGTTTTCAATTCCGCGTCCACTTCATGGTTGGGTTTGGTTTTGAATATTTGTTTCGCCCATAAAAGGGTGTTGTTTTCTTCGATACTAAGTGAACTTGATTTTTTAATTGCTGTGAATTTAATTCTTAATTCTTTTTCGAATTCGGCAATTTCACCAACTCCTTCTGGTTTTAATAAAGTTAAAGAAAGACCCTTTACTTCGGCTCTAGCTTTTCTTCCGCTACGGTGAACATAAGCTTTGTAAGCATCTGGTCAATGATAATTAACTATTTACGAAATTTCCTTTATGTCAATTCCTCTTGCGGCAAGATCCGTAGCTTCTACTATATTGAAATGTCCTTCACGACACTGCTAAAAGTCGCTGCTAATCTTTCTATAGGCGGAGTGTACTTACCAAAAGTCGCAACTGTTGCCAATGGTCTTTTTGTCAATAATATCTAAATGAGTGCTAATGCTAAAACACCTTTGTTGATTAAGATCAAATGAGCGATAATTAATTGCAGTTATTTAAAAAAATAAGGCTACTCTAGAATTTATTAGCTGGTATCTATTTTGAAAGAAAAAAAATTTTTAGCGCAGGCCAGCGTTTGACAGCAATTATTTATAAGAGTTATTTCTAGCAAAGGCAGAATTTACTTGTTGCTACATCAATAAAAGAATAGCAGCGTGCTTATAAAGGGCATTTTAAAACAACTCAAATTACGCAAGCCCCATTTTAAAATGAGTGTACTGCGGTGGTCGCTATATGCCAAGAATTTTGATTGGTTAAATTTTATATATAATGTGAATCAAGGGTTGAAAAAATGACAAAAAAAGAAAGAAATAACTTTCAAATAATTAGTTTAATAGTCTGAAAATCAGTATATTTAAAGT
>NZ_JBANDI010000047.1:0-4888 GCF_039123485.1 Flavobacterium sp. PL12 | reverse complement strand
TTTCTAGAACTGCGAAGTCCATTGAGATAACCATACAAATACAATTTAAGGAAGATTTTAGTATCAAAACTAGGACGACCTTCAGATTTGATCGTCTTAACCGAAAATCCCAACGCTTCTAAAGATAAAGCTGCTACAAAAGCATCTATAAATCGAATAGGATTTTCTGAGGAAATAGTGTCTTCTAAACTAGAAAAACACATTTGGTTGCGCGGAATTCCTGTGATGTGTTGCATTATTAAATATACAACTTTTCTTCCTTTTATTAAAATAATTTAACTATTTTTGAAAGAACTAAACGGAAGTTTTTTCACAGACTGACGTTACCAGCAATTACGCCAAAAATGACAGAAAAGAAACCTAGTTAATGAAAAATCTAAGCTTTGAAAATCTATTGAGAGATGCTGAAAATCTTATGCTTAATGAAAATGATTCTTATCTTCAATCATATAATGAGTTTATAAATTACTTTGATAATATTGACATAATTGAAAAACATAATTTAATAATTGGAAGTCACTTTGTTTATGGCTGGATGCCTACAATCATTCATCTAGATATTAAAGAAATTGAAAAAGTTTTAGATTATTTGAATAAAGCAAAATCTGGAAGTTTACTTACAGAGAACCAGTTGGATATAATTAAAAAATGCATTAATAATTCTATTGTGGGAACTTCTAAATTATTGCATTTTATAAATCCTGAAGTTTATGCAATTTGGGATAGTCGAATTTTCAGATATTTGACTGGAAAAAAATCTTCATACGGAATTGATAAATCAAAAGCTTATGTAAATTATTTAAATGCTTTAACTGAAATTCAAAAGCATAATGATTATCAAATACTTCATAACAAAGTTCAAAAAAATTTTAAATATGAGATTTCATCTATGCGAGCAATTGAGCTTTTAATGTTTGAAACTGACAGACAAAGAAATAGCAATAAATAGAAGTAACTGCTGGTAACAGCCGTTACACAATAGTTGCGAATTTAGTGGAATTAACGTTTATTATCATATATTCGTTTAGCAGAAAATAATCTGCTACAAAGTCGCAACCATCGTATAGCGCCAAGACGTTATGCCTCACCCTAAAACGACACCGCATAAAGAAACGAACGAATACAATAAAAATTAAAACAAAAACATGATTTATGACAGAAGACAACAAAAAAGAACAATCAACAAATATTGGAGATAGTGAAAAAATAACCTATACTCAATTAGGGTTTAGGTCTGCACAAAAATCTCAATCTGCTCCAGACGCAATTGAAGGCTATTTGGAAATTGTTTATGATAAGTTCTTGGAAGAGCAAAAATTGGACGAACAAGGTTTGAAAGACCGTGTATCAAAATTACGTGCTGAAGTTCAACAAGAAAAGGCAAGAAAGCAGGATGCTATTGCAGATATTAATGCAAACAAGCGAAATAAAGAAGATAAAGAAAAGGAAATTGAAGAACTTGAAATTGAAAAAATTGATATTAGAAATGGAGAAGGTGAAACAGCTGACACTACTCCTTTTGTGATTGGAGCATTTATAACCTTACTTTTGACATTATACCTATTCGTTTTTTATTCATCAGCAGGTTATTCTGCATTTTATGGAATTAAACCAGGTAGTTTAGGTTTTATAAATCCTAATGTATTTGCAGATGCTACGAATAAAGGCGGTGGAGTAATAGCACTAATAATTTTATTTCCCGTGATTTTTCTAGGTTTAGGGTTTCTAATACACGATTCCTTGGAAAAAAACAAAAAATTAACTGATGATAATAAACCTAATCAATACGGAGTAATAATTACACTTTTACTAATTACTTTAATAGCAGATGCCTTTATAGGTTATAAAATTTCAGAAGGTGTTCATAATAATGAATTTAACGCTGGTCGTTCAGACAAAGTATGGGAATTTAGTATGATTTTTTCTGATATAAATTTTTATCTTGTCTTAATTCTTGGATTTGTTGTGTATGTTATTTGGGGTTTTTTATTGCACTATGTGTTAAGTCACCCATACTTAAAAACTGAAAGCGAAAAAATCAAACTCTTGATTGAAAACATAAACAATCGAATTAGTGATAAAAGAAAAGAATTATCTGACATTATTGCTAAAATTCACAAATTAGAAGGAGAATTGGTTACTATTGATAGCAAAGTTGAAGAAAAGCAAAAAGACATTATAGGTTATGAAAATGGTGTGATACCTATTAATATTGCTTCATTAAAAGGCTCAATAGGAGAATTTATGGGTGGTTGGCAAAACTATACTCACGGAAATTCATCTAATTCAAAAGCAACTGTTTTAATAGAGAATTCTATTAAAAATCAAAATGCTTGGTTACAAAAAAAATTAGAAAGTTTAAAAACAGAAAATTAATTTATGGAAGATACACAGCGTAAGAAACACAAAAAAAAGGACAAGAAGCCGTTATACTTACTTTTGGGTTTTTTGATTTTTTTTGGAATATTTATTTATGTACTGACAAGACCCTCTTTGCAAAGTAAAGCTATTGGACAAATTCAAGTTTGCAGTAATGTTAATGATGTTAAATCGTTATATGAGCGTTATAAATTTGACCTTTTAGAAACAGATGAAAATGGAAATAAAATCGTTGCTTTAGAATTTCAAGATGCAGTTAGAAATAAATTAAGTTCTTTTAATCTAAATGAAGTAGAATTAGGGAAATGTTTAGAGTGGATTCCACCTTCAAAGACAAGTTTAAATATCATTGTCATACCAGATTTATCAAGAAGAATAACTGACACAATAGAAAATCCTAGACAAATAGAAAATGATTTGATAGTCCTAAATACTATTTGGAATTCTTTTGTTGAATATTCAAAACTTAAACAAGATACAAAAGATAAACTAATTGTAGATGTTACTGATATTGACCAAGCAAAAGGGCAATTTAGTAGTATCGCAAATCAATTACAATTTGACCTATCAACACACAAAGGAAAAAGCAATCGTTTATATTTTACACAAGCCAAAAATAAACAATTTAATAATGCAGTAGTGGCATTGTACAAATCTGCAAAAGAAAAACCTTTGGGAGCTGATTATATTTTTTACTTTAGAAGGTATCTTGTAAATCATTTAAAGAAACCAACTCTTTATGATAATTACATCAATAAAGTGGTAATTATTACTGATGGATATTTAGAACTTGAAAAAAGGCAAGATTACGGTGGCGGAAGTCGTTGGAACTATACAGAAATTAATAATCCACTTTATAGTTCAGTAAATATTGGTAATATTAAAAATACTATCACTAGCCTATCGCTAAATATCCCTAAACTAAATAATATTGATTTGAAATATACGGATATTTTGGTTTGTGAAGTAAATGAAAGAAAGACAGGAAAAACTAAAGATTTTGAAATATTAAAAGCTTATTGGGAAGATTGGTTTGAAAGGATGAATGCAAACAAAGATAAAATATCATTTATCCAAAGGGAACAAGCAAATGAAATAACAAAAACGCAAATTAATGAGTTTTTTAAAAAATAGTACAATAATATTTTTGTTATTGGTATTTCTTGGCTGCAAGGAAAGTAATAAAAACAAAAATTCAGAATTTGTATTACCATTAACTTTCTAAGGTAAAATAACTGCCATTAAGGATGGTGACACATACAAAGTATTTTACAATGGAAAAGAACAAACCGTTAGAATTGCTCATATAGATTGTCCAGAAAAGAAACAACCGTTTGCTAGTAAAGCAAAAAAGTTTGCTTCTGTTATTTGCTTTGGAAATGTAGATGTTGTAAAATCAGAAGGTAAGACAGACCGTTATAAAAGAATTATAGTTGAGATACTTTTAAAAGATGGTAGAAACGTAAACAAAGAATTAGTATATAATGGTTTAGCTTGGCATTTTAAAAAATATTCTGATGATGCAGAGTATGCAGAATTAGAGATAAAAGCCCGAAATAATTAAATCGGAATTTGGAGCGAACCAAACCCGACAGCACCTTGGGACTGGAGAAATAAATAGACAAATGACACGACCAAACACGACAGAATAAGAAGGGCGAAGGCATAACATCGGTTTTGCAAAATGGCGGGTTCAGTGCTTCTATGACAGTTTAGTGCAAGGTTCAAGTTCAGTTTTTCAAATGAACATTTGTGCTGAAAATCCGCCACTTCGCAAAGCCGCGAAACGTCAGGCTGTGAAAAAACCTCGATTTTTCACAATTTCTCTCTAAAAACACTCTTGTAAACTTCAATTCCTCCGCTCTACGGCACGCTATTTTTTAGGCTGCTATAAGTAACTCATTTTCATTGAAGCCCTTATAAAAGGTGTAATAGGTCGTTTTAAAACTAATACAAGCTTTGGTTTTATAAGGTGAATTCCATTTCTTGAGTTTTGCTATTAAATCCGGTACGCCCAGAATGTTTATGGAGCGTTTGATGTTGTACACGAGCATAATTAAACTGTGTTCGCCATTTACTTTCTCTAAACCTGTTAAATTAGTATGATTGTAACCCCACTGTCTTTTGATGGTTCCAAAAATATGTTCGTTGATCTCTTGACGTTTTCGGTATAACTGCTGATTTTCTTGATACCGCTGGTTGTTTTCTTCTACGGCATCAGCATACTCACTTCTATCAATCTCTCGCCCGCCTGTTCTACTGGTACAAAGGTGTTTCACAGGACATGTTTTGCAAGCTGGAGTTCGGTATTTCTTAAATTGATAACTGTCTTTCTCTCTTGTTTTCTTATGCCAGCGTCCCGTAGTTTTTAAAGTTTCCCCTTGTGGACAAATGTAGGTATCGGTTTGTTTATTGTATTTAAATTTGGCAACCAAATAAGCAGGCTGTGTGCCGTTTTCATTGCTTTTTCCTGGATCAGGATGCGCTACAATAGTTACAATGTTATGGT
>NZ_JBANDI010000046.1:0-4984 GCF_039123485.1 Flavobacterium sp. PL12 | reverse complement strand
GCAAATGTAATTACTTCTTTTATTTCTGCCAAATCTTTTTTCTAAAACTTTCGCCCTAGTTTTGATTCGATTTCCATTAAATAAATAAGAACGTCCGCGTTGTTGCGGGTGCAAAACTACAACGTTTATACCGTTAAACAAGCTTTTTTTGTGCCTTTTATTTAACAATTTGATAAAGCTCTATTTAAATAGCTTAAAACGTGAAACTTGAATGGTGAAATATTTTTCTTCAACTGTACCAGTATTGCAAAATCTACTAGAAATTTACGGTTTACGCTATATTACTTTATATCACGACTGCAGTTTCAGATCCTAAATAGTGTCTACTAGTACAGTCAACCATATAATAACCTTTGTTCTAAATGCAGTGAATTGCAAAAGCCAGGTTCTTTCTACTATATATAAGGAAGATTTTCAGTAACAATCTGACGAAACTAATGTAAAGGTTCAAAAATGGAGTTTATTATATACAAACCATAATTATAAATTAAACACCATTTATATATAGGAGTGTTCAAAAGTCGTGATTCTTATTCTAGTCTGCGTTAAGGATAGTAGCGGATAGCCCACAGCAAAGCGAAGTAAAACGAAACTTTGCGAGGACTTTAAGCGAATAGCCCGACCCTTTATAAAAAAAGAGCCTGTTACCAGAAATGAACATGCCCCAAAAAGTTAGACACTATTTGGGGCATTTTTTATGGAAAGAAAAGTAAAGTATGATTACGCATTTAAATTAGAATGTGTAGAATTGGTTTTAAAGAAACATTATTCCGAGAGTTATGTTTCAAAATTGAAGCAGATTCCAAGATGGAATATTCGTAAGTGGGTTAGTTTTTATAGGGGCTATGGTGAAATTGGTTTATTACCAAGAATAAATCAAAGTTATTCAGCCGAATTTAAGTTAAAAGTACTCAGAACTATAAAAAAGGAATCTCTTTCATTGATGGATTCGGGAATAAGATTTAATATTCCCAATATTGCTATAATTTCAAAATGGAAAAAAGATTTTACTAACTTTGGAATTGAAGGATTAAAATCTAAATCTAAAGGTAGAACAATTTCTATGAGTGATTATAAACGTAAAAAACGCAAATCTGACAAACCCTTAACAAGAGAGGAAGAACTATTAAACGAAAACGAAAGACTTCGTTGTGAGAATGAATTGCTAAAAAAGTTAGACGCCTTAATTCAAGCCAGGAGAAATCCAAAGCCATAATGGAATTAAGGCATAAATTTGATTTAGAAATACTTTTACATCAAACTAATATGGCACGAAGTAGTTTTTATTATCATCAAAAACAATTTGATTTACCTGATAAATACAAAAAAATTAAAGAGTTAATTAAAACCATTTACCATCAGCATAAGGGTCGCTATGGTTATAGAAGAATTACCGATGAACTTCAAAATAGAGCAATAATTATCAATCATAAAACAGTACTTAGATTAATGAAGTTATTGGGATTAAAAAGCATTATTAGAGTAAAAAAATACAAATCTTATAAAGGCGAAAATGGTAAAATTGCTCCAAATTTATTGGAGAGAAAATTTAAAGCAACAGCTCCAAATCAAAAATGGGCTACCGATATAACGGAATTTAATGTATCTGGAAACAAATTATATTTATCACCAATTATAGACTTGTTTAATCAGGAAATTATTAGTTATGAACTTACAGAACGACCAGTGTTTAATCAAATTGTTATGATGCTAAATAAAGCCTTTAAGAAAATACCAAACAACACAAATTTAATGCTTCATTCTGATCAAGGTTGGCAATATCAAATGAAAAGATATCAGTACTTATTAAAAGAAAAAGGAATTATACAAAGTATGTCAAGAAAAGGAAATTGTTTAGATAATGCTATTATTGAAAATTTCTTCGGAACACTAAAATCTGAAATGTTTTATACTCAAAAATTCAAATCAATAAAACAATTAAAAATAGAAATTGACAAATACATAATCTATTATAACAACGAAAGAATCAAGTCAAATTTAAACAAAATGAGCCCGATAAAATATCGAGCTCATTATTATCAAAATTAATTATAAATTTGTCTAAACTTTTGGGTGCAGTCTAAAAAGGTAACAGGCTCTTTTTTTATAAACGGTAACGCCCAAAAGAAAAATTAAATAGTAGTATGATTTAAAGGCTATCAATAAACTATACTATAAAAAATTAATTGAGATCGTCCTCTGAAGTGTTTTCTTCTAAATCATTATGATTGTCGCCGCCAATACTGTAATAATTATTCTCCTCGTCCTCACTTCCGATTTTTTCTTGTGCATCATCTAGTTCAGAACCAGGAACATCAAGGTCAGATCCTGACATATCGGAATCAAAATCTTTCTCATTAAATTCTCCAGCACTATTAATTTCAACTGGAACTTTATTTTTTGTAATATCTTCAGGGTTTATATCTGATTCTTTTTTAAACTGATTGTATATATCTTCACTTGGAGGATACAAAATAGGATCTAAAGCATCATCGCCGTCATTTTGCTTACCTTTATTTACGTCTCTGTTGTTCTTATTCTCTTCCATATCTAAGTACTTTAAGTGATTTGTATCATACTAAGTTACTCTAAATTGAGTTAAAATAATAATAACGATTCTATTTTTAGCAATTAAATAACTAACTTTAAACTATCGAAATTTGTTATTCAAGTATTAAAAAAAATTCACAACCTTAAAAAAAATAAAATGAACATTATAGAAGACAATGTAATTCCAGGAGTTGAAGGTAGAACTTTTGGAACTAATGCAGTTGAAGATAAAGATTTACTAGCAATAAAAGCTGCGATTCAAAAAATTGATGGCGTCAAAGACATTACAGTGGACCATGTGATTTTTCCAAGAGAATTTACAGTGTTCACGATTAATGTTATCGCTATTGCGGAAATTCAGAAAAAAGTCAAACAAGCTGGATTTCATGCAATACCGAAACAAGAGCTAGACGTTTAAAAATAAGTCCCTTTAAATAATTATTTAAAGGGACTTATTTTTTTAAAACTATATCGTAATATTGCAATCTAAAACTAAAATAATTGGGAGTTACTAAATCATATCATTTTACCGAATTACAAAATGAATTAGCTTCATTACTGAAGGCTATTGCTCATCCAGCTCGGATAGCAATTATTCAACATTTAATAAAAGTAGAAAGCTGCATTTGTAGCGCTATCGTCGATGAAATACCATTAGCACAACCTACAATTTCTCAGCATTTAAAAGAATTAAAAAATGCGGGTCTCATTAAAGGCACTATTGAAGGTAATTCAATTTGTTACTGCTTGAATGAGCAGGGTTTTAATAAAATAAAAGGATTTTTAGAAATAGTGAGTTCGCATCTAGAAAGTCAAAAAAAGCAATGTTGTTAATTTAAATTATCAAAAAATGAAACTATCAGAAATCAAGAAAACGTTAATCACATTAGATAACGTTGCATTTATATTACCAAATGGAACTTATGTCCCGGGACACTTTCACGTGACTGAAGTAGGACTAGTTACTAAAAATTTTATTGACTGTGGGGGAAAAGTTAGGAAGGAAAAGGTTGTTAACTTTCAATTGTGGGATGCTAATGATTATGAGCATCGCTTAAAACCTAATAAACTTTTATCTATTCTTACTCTTTCAGAAAAAATACTAGGAATTGAAGATCACGAAATTGAAGTCGAATATCAAACAGAAACTATTGGAAAATACGACTTGGATTTTAATGGTAAAGATTTTACACTAATTAACAAAAAAACCGCTTGTCTAGCCGAAGATAAATGTGGTATACCGGAAACTAAAAATAAAATCGAACTCTCTGAAGTTTCAAACCAAGCTAATAGTTGCACGCCAGGCGGCGGTTGTTGCTAGTTTTAAATTATAATTAATCAGTTTAATTGACTCAGTACATGTTAATTCTTGTTTAATTCCCACTGTCAGAATATCGTAAAAAGCTATTTGTAATGATTCAATTGCTTCTATTATCCGCTATAGTTAACTACAAATAAAAAAATGATAGGCACTTTCAAGCACAAAATTAAAGAATGGCATTAAGTAATAAAAGATTAAAGTTTTTAGACAGACATTTAGCACTATGGATTTTTCTAGCAATGGCTTTAGGAGTCTTAATAGGATATTTTATTCCATCAAGTAATACATTTATAAGTTCATTCTCAAATGGAACAACTAATATACCATTAGCAATTGGCCTAATACTAATGATGTATCCGCCTTTGACTAAAGTTGATTTTTCTAAAATCTCTCTAATTTTTGAAAAGCCAAAATTACTCACCGCATCTTTTTTGGTAACTTGGATATTTGGTCCTTTTCTGATGTTTTCGTTAGCCACACTCTTTTTAAAAGATTATCCAGAATATTTAACAGGATTAATTATAATAGGAATAGCGCCCTGTATCGCAATGGTTATCGTGTGGAATGAATTAGCAGAAGGAAACAGAGAATTGACAGCTGGACTAATTGGCATCAACAGTTTGCTCCAAGTATTCTTTTTTGGGCTCTACGCCTACTTTTATCTTGAAATAATGTTACCGCTTTTTGGAATTAAAGGTCTTGCCTTGAATATAACTGTGACACAGATCGCAACAACAGTTGCGATTTATCTAGGAATTCCATTTCTATTGGCTGTAGTCAGTCGATTCACTATAAAAAAGTACATGGGCGAAAAATGGTTTAATCAAAAATTTATTCCATTCGTGTCCCCTATTACACTCATCGCGTTGCTATTTACAATCATACTAATGTTCAGTTTAAAAGGAGAAATGATTGTCGAATTACCATTTGATGTTATACGAGTTGCTATACCTTTACTTTTATTTTTTACGATAATGTTTTTTGTGATGTTTTTTATTTCGAAAAAAATCGGTGCGAATTAAGTAATTAGAATAAAATAATGTCGTATTTTATTGTTTATACATCATAAATTCCGTATATTTATCTCATTATGAGATATCTAGAACTTAAAAA
>NZ_JBANDI010000045.1:0-6445 GCF_039123485.1 Flavobacterium sp. PL12 | reverse complement strand
CTTCTTGTTCTTGACATAATTATGCTAATTTAGGGTTTTTAATCCTATCTTAAATCTAAACAAAAAGTTGTACCGTTTTTGGGGAGCAGCATAATCTAAAGAATCTTTAGATAACTATATACTCGAATTAAAAAATGATTTAGAAAATAAAAAAACAATAATAGGGAATCCTATAGTAGATAATTTAATTGAACTCTTCGATTTAGAAGCCCCGATTGAATTTAAATATTTAAAAATTTTATTTGATGAATTAATAAATAGACCGTACTCATTCAACCTAATATTGATGAATAATATTTTTTATTTTATAACTAAAAAATTAAAAGAAGATGATATAAAGCCGTTATCATTAGAAGTCGAAAAATACATAAAAATACTAACTGCTAATTATTCCCGCAAAGGATTAAATAATGAAGTAATTCCATTATTATGGATGTTCTCTTTAATCTCATTTTATCTAGACAAAGAACTTAAAGAATACTCTACATTAGGTTTTTTAAAAGGTTTAGAATCTATTTTTATAGTCAATACCAACAGAAATTACAATACTAATGAAAATAAAAAAGTAGAAATGAAAGGGAGAGATTTAATGTTAAATAGTGCTATTATATATGAAAAAATTCCTTCTGATATTTTCCAACAAGTAATAAATAATGGTAATTTGACAGGAACACCAGAAATAAAGGCAATATGTATTATGTTAAGGAGCTTTATTAAAGAATAAATAGCTAATTTAATTATCAATATTTACTAATCCTAATGAAAATAAATTTCACATTTAAAATATGAAAGATTTCCGCCTCTTGGCAATTCGTCCCTTAAAGGGAACAAGTGATAAATTCAAAAAAAACCTCCAACCTCAGGTAATATACAAGTTTTACCAAGATTTTAAATTTGTAGATAAAACCAATAATGAGGTATTAAAAGCTAATGGTAATCTTGATGATAATGAGATTATAGTTCTTTTCCCTAAGAAAATTACTTCCGCAATTTATTCTTCAGATCAACTTAATATAAATGTTAGTGCAATTGTCGGTCAAAATGGAAGCGGTAAAAGTAGTCTCATAGATTTTTACAATCTTATTCTTTACTATTTGGCATCTAACCATTTTAATACGATGGAATCTACAGATGTACAAATACTAAACGATCTTAGATTTTTAGTTCATTTCGTCAAGGAGTACTACAGCGAAATTAGAAAATATCAAGCTATAGATCATGAGCAGGTTTTAGATTTTTCAATTAATACTAATGAACTTGATGAAAATGCACTACTAGAGATGTCCAAAACTCTAATTTTGATTCTTGAAAATAGATATGTTTGGCCTTTTATTCCTTTTAAAGAAGCAAGTATAGAGCTTGAATTCAGTAATACCTTATGGAGATATTCTATTGAAGGAGTAAAACATTATGATATTAAAGCAGATAATACCTTGACCACGACTGACTTTATCTATAAAGAGTTTAACAGATCAGTTGCTAAAAAAATCAAAGAATTGATTTCAAATTATCACATTGAAAAAGATTTCAATGCAAAGCTACGTGATCAACTAAACTTTCAAATTTTTTACCAGATCGAAGATGTAAATTATTTAATAGAAAAAATTGATAATAAAGTAGATTTTCCAAAAGAAAGGCTGTTTTACACCATACTTTTAAATTATTCACTTCATTCAATGAATTCGAATAATTTAGGTACATGGGTTTATAAATTATTTCACAAAAATGATGGATACCAAACCCCAAATGTAATTAATCCATATAGAAGTAACGGGAATATTGACGTAAATTCAGAATTAGCATTATCAACAGATCGTCTGGTTTATAATATAATTGATCAATATCGAAGTTCAGAACAAGCTACAATTTTAAAGAAATATAAATTCAAAAAATTTATATTTAAATTGAAAAAGAATAATCACTACAATTTTAGTGAACTTACAATTGAATATCGTAACAAAGAAGTATTTTTAGATTTCGTCTCTCAGGTTCCCAGCCCAAATCGTTTTAGTCTGGAGCACAATAGCATTTTAGACTATAGTTTAGGTTACCTGATTAAAAAATTTCAAAAAATTTCCTCTACTTATATGACTCATTTTTATGAGCTTGAAGATCTTTCAAAAATGGATTTTCCAACACAAGTTGAGGAATTAGAAAAATGGCGGGCAAAAAAAGCTAAAGAGTTTCTTTTAAAATCTAATTCGCATGTGGCTAGAAAATTTAACCAGACCTATAATTTTTTAGTTAATTATGAATTTTGGCTGAGTAAGTTGAGCTTCTTGAATAATTGGGACATCCATAAAGAATTGCATTTAACTGAAGATGAATTAAAACAATGGATAAAAGTTGCTGAGGAAAAATTAGAGTTCAAAAAAATAGGAACAAATGAAATACTGAGTCAACTTTTTCCAGCTATTTTTGACATTGATATTGAATTTGAGAATGGGGGTTCAGTAATGAAATTATCAGATTTTAGTTCAGGCGAACAGCAGTATATATTTAATATTAATACGATAACCTATCATATTAATAACTTAAAAACAGTTGAACCAATTGCTGGAACTTTTTTAAAAAAATATAACTATGTCAATATAATACTTGATGAAATAGAATTATATTATCATCCGGAATACCAAAAAAGATTAGTACAAGATTTACTAGATGAAATTAAAAAACTTGATTCGTTGGGTGATCTGAAAAATTTTAATATTCTTTTTTTAACTCATTCTCCTTTCATACTGTCAGATATCCCTAATCAAAACATTTTAAGGCTTGAAGAAGGAAAACCTTCTACCAGAGAATTTGAGCAGACTTTTGGAGCTAATATTCATGATCTATTGGCTAATGATTTCTTTATGCAAGGCTTTATGGGAGAATTTGCTAAAAATTATATTAAAGAATTAATTACAGATATTGATAAAATCCCAGACAATGAAATTGTTGAAGCTACGTATATTCAATTTTTAGAAAAAATAAATTTAATTGGTGAGCCAATTATTAAAAACTCTGCCAAATCATTTCTTGATAAAAAATTTAAAGAAGTTTTAGTATTGACTATAAGACGAGAAGAATTAAAAAGAGAATTATTAATTGTTACTAAAAAATTATATAACAATGGGACCAATTGATTTTTTAAAATTTAATGCAGTTAAAAAAGAATATCTAGAATTCTATGATCTTAAAAAAGTAGCCGGTGAGTTAGCCGACTTAATTGCGAAATTTCCACTTTTTAAAGATTATATAAATTTCTTTAACGATGAACAAAAATTGGAAGACATTATTATTGCTGATAATAATGAGTTAATTAAAATAAAAGCATCGTTTGATTTATGCAAAATTAAGTTTGAATACGAGAATTGTACTTCTCCAGTATCAAAAAAAGGAAAGACGGAAAATTGTATGAGTTGCATAGCCTGTCAGAATAATAAAATGAAAAGAGATTTCCACTTGGAAATCATGAAAATTCTTGATTATGAAAATAAAGGAAAAGAATACCTTCGAAAAGTTTATTCAAAAATTGGAATGAAAACTTGCTATATATGTAATGCCCAGTATGCACTGACCATTGAACCAGAAACCCACGCTATAGGTATAAGTACACAGCAAAAAAGATATATTGCAAAATTTCAATTTGATCATTATTTACCAAAGAGCGAATATCCCGCATTGAGTATTTCTTTGTTCAATCTGCTTCCTATCTGCTCAAGTTGTAATACAATAAAAGGTAATCGAGAGATAGGAATTGATTTTCTATCAACGGAAAATAATAAATGGGAAGGCAAATTTACATTTAACATTTTAGAAAGTACTCTGACTTATTTTCTCCTTGACCAAGAACCAATTGAAATAGATTTTATAGACAAATACATTTATCCGCTAGGATTGGCCCCCATATCTGTTAGATATGATATTAAGGGAATTTATAATACTCAAATTGATTTGATAGAAGAACTAATCATCCGAAAGTTAAAATATTCTGAAACTTATAAAGATAAGCTAAGTATATCATTTCCTGAACTCTTTAAGAATGTTAATATCAATGAGCGGATAGAATTGGGGACCTATACTAAAAAGGAAGATATTCATAAACGTCCAATGACTAAATTCCTGCAAGACATTGATAAACAACTAGAAGAGTATTTTCAATAAGAAGTATCAAAAATAAAAGTTGATTTATTTTATTTTATAACTTTTACCCTCCCCTTTTTTGACTATTATCTGTAAGCTTCTTGGATATGCTTTTATTAATTTTCAATCATACTTATTGTATAATAGTATTTCACACTAACTCCCCAATATCAAAATCTTCCAAATCATTTTTTCGCAAAAAAGAAGAACCAGAATCCGTCTCTGCAGAAAGTGTACCGTCTAGCAGCTTGGCTATTTTTTGAGAAGCATCTTCGATAGAATTTTCCAATAGGTCGAATAATTCGGTTCCTTGTATTTTCTGAAGTAGGACTGTTGCTGTTTCCTTTTGAGAGGGTCTCATTTTCTCTTTTTTTAACAACTTTTGTACAGTGCTTAATTCTTCAAAGGTAACCCCTTGGGCAAAACCATTTTCGCCATCGGATATTCCATAACTATTCCATTCTTCTTCCTCATCCTCAAAATCAGGTACATTCCCAAAAACTTCATCCAGCTCTTCTGGTAGCATTTGTAATTCGACTTTTTCTTCGTCGATTTCAATGTCAAAATTATCATTAGTTTCTTCCTCTTTTTGCTTTTGACTTTCATTGACATTTTTTGGCACAGCAGGGCATCTTTGAGGCTTGGGCTGTCCCATAATATCGGGTAGCTTTGCATTGTTTTTATCATGTATTGGCTTTTGCTCCTGATATTTCTTAATGACTATTTTGTCTTGTAACAGCAGTACAATAATGATAAGCAAGCAAATTACGATTACTATTTCCATAACTTCTTTATAAAATGGGTTTGTATTTATCATTAAAACTCTTGGTAATCTGCTCACCAAATTCCTGAAAATGGTAATCTAGCATATTATCCAAATAAGCATAAATAGAGATCTTGTCTTCGCCTATCACCTGAACAATACGGGATAATTTTTCGTGGAAATCGGGTCTGATATAGACCGTTTTTCCGTCACGTGCATTGGTGTCAATTCTTTTGAAAAAGATACTTTCGTAATCCCCTTCGCTTCCCCGTTTCCCCCTACTCTTTTCCTTAATCGTCGATTTTTCCTTTGGAAGCACTTTAGAATTGATGTTTTCTATTTCCTTTTCTACTGGAATTTGTAAACCTTCTTTTTTTATCCCATCAACCATCAGGTTCATCATCAACTCTTCATTAATTTCGGGAGTAGATTTTTTTTTATTTTCTTTCTCCATAGTTCTAGCATTGAATGATTTTTAAAAATTCGTTCATAAATTGATCTAACTGACAAGCTTTCATCAAACGTTCATCAGGAGGCATTACAGTAGATCGAAATACAGTTTTGCTATGTTCTTCACTTTCTTTTCGAAAGCGGGTACTGTTCTTAATTTGGCTTTGCATTAAACTTAATCCCAAATGGTCGATTAGTTGGTTGTAAACTTTGTACAAAGGCGTACTTTCTCTACCATCCACCTGATTCCAAAACAGGTTAATTGTTTCTATAAAAGTTACTCCTTTTTTCATAATTACATCTTGTAGAAGCTGTGTAAAAATGAGTGTGCTTTCCATTACCAAACGATCTGCCGTAATTGGCGTAAAAATGTGGTGCATTCCAGCCAAAGCTTTCAGGATACCGGGAGTATTTACCGTTCCAGGGAGATCAAAGAATATAACATCTATAGCAACCGTAGATGTATTTAGAAATTCTTGTGCCGCTTCTAATACGCTTTCTGCTTTGTGCTGTATAATTGGATACGCTTTCTTGTTGATGGTAGTAAATTGTTTATAGGCTAGTTTTTTCAAATGCTCATTTTCCATTACCATGGAAAGGTCCCGAGATTTCATTTTAATTAAACTGTGCTGTGGAAAATCGGCATCAAATACGGCAACATTGTAACCCAATCGATAATGCATGGTACTTGCAACTAATGTTGTAAACGTACTTTTTCCGACACCGCCTTTTTGAGAAGAAAAAGCGATAAATTTTGTTTTGTGATTTGCATTCATATTTCAGTTTTTTTAATTTTTTATATTTTCAATTAATTGTAGATGAACATCTTCACTTAGTTGCATAGTACAGTATATCTATTCCTCGCTACCTATGGTTTTATGTAGTCAATTAGGTACTTAACAAAGTATCTATACATTTATCTGTGTCTTTAAATCTAGAGGTAAATAGATAAATATTTACCCAATGATTTACTTAGAAACCTAAATAGGTCTGTACTAAATCTTATAATTATATGATGCGACCCTTTGTTAAGACAACTTTTTCAAAAACTTAAGATAGTTTTTTTTTAGTTTTATTTTCCAGTTTCCTGGCTAAAATCGGAGA
>NZ_JBANDI010000044.1:0-6570 GCF_039123485.1 Flavobacterium sp. PL12 | reverse complement strand
TTCTGATCTAAAGTCCATTTCTTGTATTTCATGTTTCAAATATATAAGTTTGAAATTTAAAATAACACTCCGAACTTATCGGGGGCTAAAATAATATATCCCAATTGATTGGTCAGCAGTTTTGTATTTTCAATTTGAAAATCACAAACATTACAATGATGATGCCCATAAATCCAATAATCAATAGTATTATTTTCAATAAAGAAATCTAAGTTTGAGGCGAAGGCTTCATTAATTTTGCTGTCGGCATATTTTTCAGGGTAATGGCTAAATGTTGGCGCATGATGTGTTACTACAATTGTTTTTTTATCATTGCTTTCCTGTACTGCTTTTTTAATAAATGCTAAACTTTCTTGATGCAGCATATTATAATCATCAGGATTGAATAAACGATCCACGTATTTAATTACTTTAAAGTCAGAGAGACTTTCTTGTATAAGCCATTGTCTTGACGGAGAAATGTTCGACCATAAAGTTGAAAAAATCAGATTGACACCTGAAATTTCTTTAACGCAATTGTTTACCAAAAAAATATTGTCTCGGATTTGCTCCTCCAAAACACCACTTTTTTCTGCAATGTTGTAATAGTAATATTCGTGATTTCCAGGAATCCAAAAAGTCGTTCTAAAATGCTCTGAAATGTAATCGAAAAAATCCTGATGTTCATCCATTATCGCAAACGGCACTATATCACCAGCTAAAATTAGAATATCTGCTCCTGGTTTAATGGGGTTTTGAAGTAGATAGTTTTTATTTTCTGGGAACTCAAGATGTAGGTCGGAACAATATTGGATTTTCATACGAAGTAGGTATTTTTTTTAAAAACAAGGAATTTCTGTTGCAAAAATAGACGATTTTCACGTATTAAACTAAATCAAAAAATCTCTAATCTTCTTAATCAGAGAAATCGTTAATAGCAAAGTCATCTTCTGTAAACCTGTCAATCTCGATAGGACGGATAGGTCCACGTGCCTTGAATGGGCCCTAATGATTCCAGATGTGGCTGTTGGTTTTCTTCTTTTACGAGCTAATTTAATATTCTCCCCCATTGGCTTTAAAAGGAGTTGGTGTTTAGGGAATACCATTTGTTTTTTTGCGCTCAACTCTACTAATGTTCGTTAATATGAACAAAAACAATAAATATGTACATAATAATAAACATTTTAGATTGATTTCTATTATTTCAACCCTCCTGCACCAAATGTTGCAAATCAGGATCGTTTTTAATTCGTTCCAATTCACTTTCAATAATCAAAACAATATCCCGTTTTATCTGTTTGTAATTAGCCTCAATTTCGATTTTCATATTGTCTTGTCCGTTTTCATCAACGAAAGATAAGATAACAGGTATCTTTTTATATGCCTTAGTTTCTGAAGCTACTTTTTCATTATCTACAACAATTTCAGAATGGAAAATTTTCTGTTCAATGCGTTCATCAAAGTTATCTGCAACAGCTCCTACAAAGATTCCTTGCGTAAGTGTAGAGATTTTAGAAGCTGGAATCAAGCTGTCTAACTGTGTAGAAATGGATGTTGATTTATCGTTTCGATTGATGGTTAGACTCTGACGTTTCTGCAATATTTTCCCAAAGCGTTCGGATAAGCTTTTCGCAGTATCTCCTACAACTTGTCCACTAAAGATATTACCCACCGTATTTTGGATCACCTTACTTTCCTTATCGCCATAATCTCTTGTCAATTGCGAATAATCTTGAAAGCCCAAACAAACGGCTACTTTATTACTTCTTGCTGTGGCAATCAGGTTATCCAATCCTCTAAAGTAGATCGTTGGCAACTCATCAATTATAACTGAACTTTTTAATTTTCCTTTCTTATTGATTAGTTTTATAATTCTCGAATTATATAAACCTAAAGCCGCCGAATAAATATTTTGTCTATCAGGATTGTTTCCAACGCAAAGAATTTTAGGTTCATCTGGATTATTAATGTCCAACGAAAAATCATCACCAGTCATAACCCAATAGAGTTGAGGCGAAATCATTCGTGACAAAGGAATTTTAGCGGAAGCGATTTGTCCTTGTAACTGATCCTGAGCACCACCTTGCCAAGCATCCATAAACGGCGATAAATAGTTTTCGAGATCAGGGTAGGAAGTAAGAATAGTAAATACATCAACATATTTCTTGTTGAGTAATTCAATGGCATGCGGGAACGTACAGTACTTTCCGTTGTCATAAATTTTCAGATACCAGATTATAGCGGCAAGTAATATAATAGGAGATTCGACAAAGAAATCTCCTTGCTTTTGTATCCAACTACGGTTAAGATTTAGCATAATGGTATAGGCAGATTCATAAGCATCTGAGATGTCAGTCATGAAATCCGGATTGATAGGATTACAGCGATGGCTTCTGCTAGGATCATCAAAGTTGATAATATAAAACTTTGGTTTTACCGTGTACTTATCGCTATGCTTTAGTAAATGATTATAAGCAATAGTGGAAAGATCATCGAATTTAAAATCATAGATGTACATTGAAAATCCTTTTTCGATATGCTGTTTGATGTAATTATTTATGATGGCATAACTTTTACCTGATCCAGGTGTTCCCAAAACAATAGAAGCTCTAAAAGGATTTACGACGTTAATCCATCCTTTATTCCATTTGCACTTATAATAAAATTGCGTAGGCAGATTAACGGAATATTCATTTTGCATCAATTTGGTTTCTTGCATGAAACTTTCATTTTCGTTATTAAATACATCGTTCATGAGATTGGTACGAAGCAAACAGCTAATCCAAACGCAAGCCATCATTAACGAAATATAACCAGCTGAGCTAGTCAAGATATACAAAGAAGTAGCTAGGCTTACTGGTAACCTTAGTAATGGTGTATTGAGAAAAAAAAGAAAAAAACCAATAGTTAAGGCAATGGATATCTTAGACCAACTAATTTTTTCGTTTTTTACTCCTTTCGTTCCCAAACAGCTTAACGCTAACAATACCAAAGCAAAAATCTTAGTGTATATGGTGTGAGAGAACAGGCTTGCCGTACGCTGGAAATTACCAAGTATTTTGTTAATGATTTGCAGTGTCCAGCCGTTTTCTAAGAAAAAGCTATAACAAAACCAGTAAAAGTGCATTAGCATCAAAAGGATACTTATTGCTCGCATGAAAGCCATTATTTTGGCGAGTCCTCGTAAATCATCTTCTCCTTGCATCGTATGATTGTTAATTGTGCAATTGTGAATTTATAAAAGAGTAAAGTGATTTAAATGATTAGAGGTTAATTTGACCTTAAAAGGCAGCAGTTGTCATTTAACATAATTTTTTTTCGATAAAATTATATAATATCGAGTGCAGTTCCTTTTGAGTTTGAAGTGCACCCGATATTTTTTAATATTAAAAATAAAACTTCCCTTCTATTTCAAAGTTATTAGGTTTTTGGACTGGTAGTTTTTCCAATGCGGCTTTTTCACCATTTCGAGTATATACATCAAAAATAGATTCATTGTTTTTACCTTGAATATACTTCCCAGTTTTTCTCTCTAACCATCCGCTTGCTAAAATACCTACAAATTTTTTGTAATGCTGTCTTTTTGCTAAAGGACTTGTTAAATTAAAATTTTCTCGGGAGTTCCCCGTCAGATTTGCCTGAGGGTGATTAGAATGATCATATTTCCACCAAACTGATATTTTTAGTTCTTCATATCCAGCATCGTGCCATATGATTACAGATGGGAAACCTAATAGAGTAACGAAAGAATGCCTGTCCTTTTTCGATTTATTATCAGTATTACTGTCTAGAGAAATGAGGTCGTTTTTTAGTAGTTCGTTAATTGCTGCTACAAGCAAATTTCGATAAGGGTTAATTTTCTTAAACGATTGTGACTTTTCAGAAGAGCTCAATTCTAACTTTCTATTTTTAATTTTTTGAACTGATAGAGAAGTATCTTTACTAAGATTAAGGAAATGCTTCCAATTATCAAAGCCTGCATTGATCGCAGCTTTTTCGAGGGCTTGATAATGAGGAATGTTTTGCTGTTTTACGATTTTTTTGGCTTGGCGCTTTAAGAAGTCGCTAGTGTGCCCATTTATTTTTTGATTCATCACTAAAAAAAATCTCATTAAAAAAAACGTCACTCACCAGCCATCTTTCGAAAAGAGAATTTGTTTCGATGATTATCTACTAAATAAAAACGGTGCTGATACAGCTTTGCAATGGTGAGTGGGAAGCTTCCGTTAAAGCTCATTAACAAATATAAATAAATTTAAATAGAGTTAGCCATTTTTTCTTTTTTTAAACTTTTTCTTCATTTGATTAGCAAATGCGAGTTCTTCGTAATCTTCACCTTGAGATTCGGGCAATAAACTAGCAAGGCTTTCTGTAAGTCCAAAATTAGTACTAGGTTGGGTTGATTGATTTCTATCAACAAAATCAAAAAGTGAATGTGTTTTTTCTGTTTCTATTTTGGTTTCCTTTTTAGATTCGGACGATGAATTTTTTACAGTTTCCTGAGGTTTTTTAGATGTTGTTTCTTTCCAGCAGTCGTTAAAATTATTAGCAGATAAATTTTTACCCAATTGTGAGCCATTCCAAACGGTGCGTGATTCATGGTCGATAAAAGTCATTCCGTAAATACGTCCTTGATCATTTCTTCTAACGACGGTATTAACGCCTTGTTCTAGTAGCTGTTTCTTAAAATCGGTTTCATTATTAGAGGTATGAACGGCAACTTCGATCGTTTTTTTTAAAATCTCTTTCGAAGGCTCTGTTTTTATTTTTAATTTCGATTGTTCGAAATGCTTTTGTAAATTTTCCATGCCAGCCTGTTTTCCAAATAATGATGCCTTAAATGGATTAGTTGCTTTTTGTCCCATTTCATTCAATGCAAAATAGACAAGACCTTGCTTTGGTATGCAATTGAGCTCTCCTTTTACTTCTTCAGCTGTTATTTTAAAAAGAGAAAGTAGAGCGTTATATGCCCCTAAACTTTGATACTGATAATACTTTGGCAGATGCCTAACAACTGATGCTATTTGGCTTTTTATATTAGCTTCTTTGTAATCAACTGGTTTGAAAATTGCTTCTTTTGGATTTCGATTTTTTGCTGTTGCAGATTGTAATTGGAATTGCTGTTCTAATGAACGGCAAGCTTCCATCGAACGTAATTTTTCATAGGAATCAGGTAGTTTTTTACCGTAACGATCTACACAGGTAGAAACAATATGAATGTGAGTGCGTTCAATATCTGTATGTTTGAATACTACATAGGGCTGATCACCATAGCCCATAAGTTCCATGTACTCTTTTGCAATCTTTTTAAAGTCTTCATCGCTTACGTTGTCTTTTGGATTTGGATTAAGAGAGATATGTAAAACTGTTTTTTCTGTTCTTTTATTCGCAAAAAGGTAAGGTTCAAAAGAACTGTATAATTGGTTTACGGTATAGTTTCCATTAACTGTTTCTCTTATTCTATGAGTTGCTAATACTTCCCCGTTTTCCTGATCTACCTTCAGCTGATTATAAGAAATTGCTCCAATTAAATTTGCTCCACGACCTATTTTTGCTATCATATTTCTTCTTTTTTAATCAAATGTTTTACTTCAAATTCTTCTGTCAATTGTATAATAGCATGACATAATTGAGCTAATTCTATTGTTTGTTTCTCTAATTTGAAGAGATAAGCGGCTGCTTTTTTTTCGGAAAAATTACGGTACAGTATCTTCACAATTTGATTGTAATTAACGCCAACGGCACGAAACTGACCATACAAAGTGGTCAATCGCATATAATAATCCATTGCTGCCATATCTACTTTTACCGTTTTTATCTGCTTTTCAAATAGAACTGAAGTAATAAATTGAGCTTTATTGTCTGCTCCTGAAGTTTCAAAAAGTGAAATGAATTTAGCATTTTCCTGATCCGTTAAACGAAAAACATAGCGATGTATGCTAGGATCCTTTTTGGGATTCCTACCGCCATTGTGTTTTTTTTTGTTTTGTTGACCTTCCATCATTATTCCAATTTTAATTTTTAGAAAACCCCGACTTTGGAGGGAGTTTTTAGCCCCGCCGCAGGGGGCAAGTTATTTTGAGGCACGGAATTCATTTCGAGTGCCTCAAAACACAACTTGCTCTGTTCTGGTGAACAGATAATCCGTCCGCCTGTCGGCGGAACAGGATTTAGTATAGCAGGGAAAAAACGGCTTTAGGCCGTTCCAGTTCTTATCCAGATATTGATTTGATCCTTTCATTGGTTCATTTAATTTGTATTAAAACAAAGTAAATAATAGAATTTTAGAATGTTGTAGTAGGAAGCATTGCCAAACAATGCCAGTAAAAGCCAATAAGTACCTTCTGTTAAAACATAGATGTATTAGCTCCTTTATTTGTACTTATAAACAAACATAAATACATATTTAGGTATGGGAGTAACAACATAACTACGCATGTAGTACTTTACGAAAGTACTGTCATACGGCTATAATTAGCTATGGATTGAACTACGTAATATGCTGCTCCCCAAAAACGGTACAACTTTTTGTTTAGATTTAAGATAGGATTAAAAACCCTAAATTAGCATAATTATGTCAAGAACAAGAAG
>NZ_JBANDI010000043.1:0-7256 GCF_039123485.1 Flavobacterium sp. PL12 | reverse complement strand
TGATTAGTTCGCTGTAGGAATCTTGCATTTGCTATAATTTGGAATCACAAATATCTAGATTTTAATATTTCCCCACAACATTATGTATTGATCCAAAGATTTACCGAACAGAGAAGCTAATCCCGAAACTTCGGGAAGCCTGCGCAGATGGTACTGCAGTTATGTGGGAGAGTATGGAGTCGCCTTTCTTTAAAAACCATTCATTAGTAAGATGAAGGGTTTTTTGTTTTGTAAAAAGTTGGGAAGATATAACTAATTCAATTCGTAAAGCTAAAATTTTTGTTTACGCGCAATTCGACCTATTTCTTTTGATGAATATAATTGTTTATTTTAAATTCAATTGTCTTAGGTTTGTGAAAAATAGTTTTAAAATACTACTTTGACAGTAGTCATGAATTATCCGATATATACGATTCTAATGAATTAGTTTTTTCTAATCAAATCTTTACGGATTGATGAAGCAACTTATCTTATATCGAAATCGGAAATTGTAATACTAAATTTATAAGCTCATATAAAGCCTTTTATTTAGAATAGTCAATTACTTCTTAGCGGGTCTTATTAGTATCGATAAAATAATTATTTTTGCTGGTGGAGGTAGTTTACGACCGTAGTGTTAATAATTTACACTGGTAACACTTTCTTAATATTTTTTATTTTTCAGTTAAATTATATGGTCAAGTCTTTTTATGTTAGACCTAAAATGAATAGGAAAATAATTAAAAGCTTTTCATAGAGCTCACTTTATTACGAGATTCTATCTTTACAGTTACAATAGATATTTCGGCGTTGTAACATATTTATATTCGAAATTTGAATGCTATTATTATCAGATTGCTGAAAACTCCTGCAAGTAATTTTCTGTTTTAAAAAAAGGTACTAGTAACGAGTACTATCGATATTAGTTAAATTCATCAAATTCATTA
Organism: Flavobacterium sp. PL12; assembly: GCF_039123485.1. Taxonomy (NCBI): domain Bacteria; kingdom Pseudomonadati; phylum Bacteroidota; class Flavobacteriia; order Flavobacteriales; family Flavobacteriaceae; genus Flavobacterium; species Flavobacterium sp. PL12. Next base: position 6,330 of record NZ_JBANDI010000043.1, on the reverse strand, counting down.
TAATTCATAATGAATTAATATGCTTTTATTTTGAGCTCAGTACATAAACTATTTTTGTGCCTCAAATAAATAATGCAGTTGACAAACTAAAAGCTGACTTAAAGCTTTATTTTCTCTCCCTATTAGTTGGAATGTCAAAACGGTAGATAGCTTCGGCTTTTAGTAAAACACTGCTATTTAAATTATTATTTAATTTTGTTCTATTATTTCCGAATTTTACAGGAGTTAGAGATAGATCAATTTTATCGGAAATGTTATATACGTCATAACTGTTTGCTGAATAACCTACTTTTAATCTTAAAAGTAAATTTTTTAAGAAAGAATTATTTTCTACATAAGTTGAAAACTCTAGTGTGCTATTTTCAGCATACGTGGAAGGATGTTTATTGTCATGTAGTTTAAATGTTTCAGAAATTCCTTTATAATCAATTCCTACTTTAAAGTTTTCTGACAAAGCCAAATTAGCGTCAAAAATTCCTGGCATCAACGCAGTAATTTCAAATTTTGAATTGGGACTTAAATAATACATTCCAATCAAAGGTGTAATAAAATATCCAAAAGCTTCGGTGCCAGTGTAAACTCCAAATTTGTAATTAAGTGTTTTACGCTTTTTATAAGTCCAAAAAGCAATTCCTCCCATATAAATATCTTTGGAATTTAAATTTTTGTAATCAGATGAAATTACTGGAAGTAAAACATATGTTCCTGTCCATTTGTCAGAGTGCTCCGTAGTCAAGCCTAATTTAAGTCTTGTGTAATACAAATTTGTGTTTTCTTCTTTTGGGAATAACTGCAGTTTCTTAATACTAAAATCAAATCCTGTAATAATTGCTGTTTTAGTATTTATCACAATTGGCAATATAACTTTCGAATCAAATATTGATATTGAAGTACTTTCATCACTGTTTTTAAATTTTGTATCTCCAGTTTTAGAGTAATTAACAGTTATAACATCGACATATTCTTGAGCACTACTTATCATTGGAAGTAATGCGATTATCAAACCTAGTAATTTTTTTAGCATGGTATAAATATAGCTTTTTTTCTTAAAAGATAATAACTTTTAGAATTGATTGAAATATCGATTATGGTTTTATTTTTAGACAGGTAATCATTTGTTTGAAAGGGAGTATTTACACTTTTTTAACATTAAAAATATATTATTTAGGTTTACAGATTAATATAGTATAAATTAAAAATTATTAATTTATCAGAAAGAATGATAGAGAAGATATTAATATACTAAAAGGAATTTCTACTTGTTTTGTAGAGAGTTTAGTTGAACTTTAATTTGTATTTTTGTTTAAATTATAAAATCACAATATGAAAAAGATTGTTTTGTTTTTGGTATTTGTTTTGTCTGTTAATTTACAAGCACAGCAGCGTCCCAAATTAGTGGTAGGTATTGTAGTTGATCAAATGAAAACGGAATATTTATATCGCTTTTCAGATGACTTCTCCGCAAATGGATTTAAAAGATTGATGGATAATGGTTATACTTTTCATAACATGCATTATAATTATATGCCGACTTACACAGCTCCTGGTCACGCCAGTATTTATACAGGTGCGACTCCTTCAGTTCACGGTATAGTAGGTAATGGATGGTTTAATCGTACTTCAGGTAAACAAATGTACTGTACAGATGATGCTAGTGTGTCTACACTAGGAAACGGCACAAAAGAAGAGGGCGCAATGTCGCCACTAAATTTGCAGGCAACTACTGTCACAGACGAATTGAAAATGGCGACTAATTTTAAAGGTAAAGTCATTGGTATGAGCATGAAAGATCGAGGAGCTATATTACCAGCAGGACATTTTGCTGATTGGGCATTTTGGTTTAGTAGCACAGGAGCTTTTATCTCTAGTTCTTTTTACGGAAAGGAACTACCTAATTGGGTAACTAAGTTTAATGATGAAAAAAAGTTTATGCCTTATTTAAATAAAGGATGGGATTTATATAAACCTGCCTCTACTTATAATGAAAGTATGGCTGATAACAATCCATATGAAGGTAAGCTTTATGGAAGTGAAACTCCAACTATGCCTTACAATCTTAAAAATATGTATGATAAAAATGGTGCTGGAGTAATTCGCTCAACTCCATTTGGGAATGATCTTTTGGCTGAGTTTGCGAAGGAAGCAATTGTTAGAGAAGAATTAGGTAAAGATAATATTACTGATTTTTTAACTGTAAGTTTTTCTAGCACTGACTATGTTGGTCATTTGCTAGGACCACGTTCTATGGAATTACAAGATACTTACTTGCGTTTAGATCAGACTATTGCTGACTTTTTAACTTATTTAGATAAAACGGTTGGTAAAGATAATTATTTGCTTTTTTTAACCGCTGATCATGCAGGTGCTGAAAATGTTGGATACTTAAAAGATAATAAATATGCAGTTGATTACATTAGTGCTAAAAACATTCGAAAGAGCTTAACTGAATTTTCGACTAAAACATTTGGTGCTGATTTAGTTTTAAATTATTCAAACTTTAATTTATTTTTTAATAAGGAAGTAATTAAAAGTAAAGGATTAGATCTTATGAAAGTAAAACAGTCCTTTAAGGATTATTTAATGACACAAGATTATATAAAACGCGTTTACACTGAAGAGGAAATTCTATCTTCAACTGGTGCTGATTACTTTTTGAATTTTATTTTCAAGGGATATGATCCTACTCAAAATGGAGATTTAGTTTTACTTGAAAAAACAGGTTATTCAGAACATGCTTTACTTGGGACCTCACACGGAACACCATTCTCGTATGACACGCATGTTCCTGCAATATTTTATGGTTGGAATATTAAGGCAGGAGAGTCCTTTTCTAAAGAAGAAATAACTTCAATTGCACCTACAATTTCTCAAAAAATTAAAATTTCCTTCCCAAATGGTACTGAATCGAATGTACTAGAAGAAGTTTTAAATAAATAGTCAATTTATTTTCTTTTTACAAGGCTGTATCAATTTTGATATAGCCTTTTTTTTTGGTTAAAACTGTGTTCAAATAAAAGATAATTTACATATCGATACAATCATTTAAATGTAAAGCTAGCTTGCATCATGATAAAAGTACTTCAAATGAGAATTGTGCGAAGTAGTTTTTTGTAGATTGCTGTTCCGCATTATAATTGGCTGAATACCGAAATATTTGCAGAGGAATAAAGATTCAACAAATTATCTACTAGAATTTTTTGAATTTTATACAAAAGGAAAAAGGCACAAAAGAAGATTCTTATTAGAAAACCTTTAAAAAAAATAATTTTCATCTAGATTTTCACTTGAAAGTTAAAGAAAAAACGAGTTGTATTTTTATGAATTTTCGTTGACAAAAAAACGGGACTAAATTTACTTTAGTCCCGTTTTTATTAACATTTTTTTTATTATCTATTCTGCGTTTACTGCAGTTGGTAGTGGTATTTGATTCTTCATTAAGTCTTCAAAAGTTTCGTGCGCTCTAATTAAATGTCCCTCACCATTCATCCACAAAACTTCTGCTGGCTTATAACGGGAGTTGTAGTTCGAAGCCATTGAAAAACAGTAAGCACCTGCATTTCTAAAGCATAATATGTCTCCTTCTTTTATCTCTGAAATTCTTCTATTATTAGCGAAAGTATCAGTCTCACAAATGTATCCTACAACAGAGTAAAAACGCTCTTTTCCTTTCGGATTTGATATGTTTTCAATGTGATGTTGCGAACCATATAACATAGGTCTAATTAAGTGGTTAAAACCGCTATCAATTCCAGCAAATACAGTAGAAGTAGTTTGTTTCACCACATTAACTTTTGCTAAAAAGAAGCCTGCTTCACTTACTAAAAACTTTCCTGGTTCAAATATCAACGTTAGCTCTTTACCATATTCTGTGCAGAAAGCATTAAATCTTTTTGATAATTTTTTACCTAATTCTTCAATATCAGTTTCAATATCATCTTTTTTATACGGCACTTTAAAACCACTTCCAAAGTCTAAGAATTCAAGGTTTTTAAAACTTTTTGCTGCATCAAACAATATTTCTGCTGCGTATAAAAACACTTCAATATCAAGTATGTCAGATCCGGTATGCATGTGTATTCCTACGATGTTCATTTTCGTATTTTCAACGATTCGAACTAAGTGCGGTAATTGATGAACTGAAATACCAAATTTACTATCAATATGTCCTACGGAAATATTTGCATTACCTCCAGCCATTACGTGAGGATTTATTCGGATGCAAACAGGCACATTTGGATATTTTGTTCCAAATTGCTCTAATATCGATAAATTATCAATATTGATTTGGACACCCATAGCATTTACTTCCTCAATTTCTTCTAATGAAACTCCATTAGGAGTATAGAATATTTTATCCGGCTCGTAACCTGCATGCAGTCCTAACATTACCTCTTGAATAGATACAGTGTCAAGACCTGATCCCATTTCTCGTAATAATTGAAGAATAGCGACATTTGAAAGCGCTTTCATAGCGTAATTGATGCGTAGCTTATTGACTTTCGAAAAAGCTTTTGATAATCTGTTGTATTGAGATTTTATTTTTTCGGCGTCGTACACGTATAATGGACTACCGTATTGTTGTGCTAGATGAACTAAGTCTTTTGATTGCATGGTCGTTAATTTTTGGCAAATTTATTACTCTTTCTTTAGTCGTACAAGTTAATAAATGATTTTGAACAAAATATAACAAAAAGTTTTAAATTGAACATTATTTTTAAAATTTGTATTTACTTTTTTCGAAAGTGATTTAGAAAATTTTAGAGTCGGCAGTCTAGCGATGTTATTTATGTAGTAGTGCAGCGAAGTATTTTTAATTTTAGTCAAAATTTAATAGTTGGTACACCCTACTTTAAAAGTGTATTTTAAACTTGTAAATAATTTTAAAACTACAATTTATCACTTCCTTCTTAGATAGGTAGCTATTATCTTTTTTTTAGTATCAAAACATTTCTCTATTCAGATGAATTTTGCTATTTTTGTCGCACTTTTATTCTGAAAGAAATTCAGAAGCCAGACAAATTCTATATTATGAACATACACGAATATCAAGGAAAAGAGATTTTAGCAAGCTACGGAGTTCGCATTCAACGCGGAATCATTGCAAATAGCGCAGCAGAAGCTGTAGAAGCTGCAAAACAATTAACTACTGAAACAGGTACAAGTTGGTATGTTGTAAAAGCCCAAGTTCATGCAGGTGGACGTGGAAAAGGTGGAGGAGTAAAACTTGCCAAAAACTTACAACAAGTAGAAGAAATTGCAGGACAAATTATCGGAATGCAATTAGTTACACCTCAGACTTCGGCTGAAGGTAAAAAAGTAAGTACAGTATTAATTGCAGAAGATGTTTACTATCCTGGTGAAAGTGAAACTTCTGAGTTTTATGTTTCTGTATTATTAAACAGAGCTACTGGACGTAACATGATTATGTATTCGACTGAAGGTGGAATGGATATTGAAGAAGTTGCTGAGCACACACCACATTTAATCTTTACTGAGGAAATTGATCCTTCTGTAGGATTGCAAGGTTTTCAAGCTAGAAGAATTGCTTTTAACTTAGGTCTTTCTGGAAATGCTTTCAAAGAAATGGTGAAATTTATCGATTCTTTATACAACGCTTATATTGGATCTGATGCTTCGATGTTTGAAATTAACCCAGTTTTAAAAACATCTGACAATAAAATAATGGCTGTAGATGCTAAAGTAAATATCGATGATAATGCTTTATACAGACAAACTAAATATGCTGAAATGCGCGACATTCGTGAGGAGAATCCAATCGAAGTTGAAGCAAAAGAAGTAGGATTAAACTATGTAGATCTTGATGGTACTGTAGGATGTATGGTGAACGGAGCTGGTCTAGCAATGGCAACTATGGATTTAATCAAGTATGCTGGTTTTGAGCCTGCAAACTTTCTTGACGTAGGTGGAACTGCTGATGCAAAGCGTGTTGAAACTGCTTTCCGTATTATCTTAAAAGATCCTAATGTAAAAGCAATTTTGATTAATATTTTTGGAGGTATCGTTCGTTGTGACCGTGTAGCTCAAGGTGTTGTTGATGCTTACAAAAACATGGGTGACGCTATAAAAGTGCCAATTATTGTTCGTTTACAAGGTACTAATGCTGCTATTGCAAAAGAATTAATTGATAATTCAGGAATGCCTATTTTATCTGCTGTGGAATTCCAAGAGGCTGCAGACCAAGTTAAAGCTGCACTTTCTTAATTACTTAACTGTTTGTCTAGTCCTAAAAAAACGATACAGGATTAATAAAATAAATATACAAATTATTAAACAGTAGTGAGCAAAAGTTTACTACTGTTTTTTGTTTTA
>NZ_JBANDI010000042.1:0-13405 GCF_039123485.1 Flavobacterium sp. PL12 | reverse complement strand
CTCTTCTTGTTCTTGACATAATTATGCTAATTTAGGGTTTTTAATCCTATCTTAAATCTAAACAAAAAGTTGTACCGTTTTTGGGGAGCAGCATAGAACGAATCTTTATTACTGCAAAATTACCTGACTATATCCGTGTGGGTAATGGTGATGATGTAACAGAAAAATACATTTTCCTTACTACTTCTCACGATGGTAGTGGAAGTATTACGGCAGCTTTTACACCTGTTAGAATTGTTTGCCAAAATACGCTTAACGCTTCACTTCGTAATATGAGCAATGTGGTACGCATTCGACACACTTCGGGAGCTAAACAACGTTTGGATAACGCTCACAAAGTAATGGGATTAGCAAACGAATTTAGTAATCAACTTGAGGGGATTTTTAATGAATGGGCAAAAGTAAGAGTAAATGACAACGAGGCAAAAAAATTGATACAATTAGCACTTTGTCCCAATAAGGAAACCTTACAGCATATTAAAAACGGAAATGAGGACGAAATATCCACCGTTTTTAAAAACACGGTTGAAGATGCTTTTGCCTATGCTATGACGAGCGACTCACAACAAATGGAAACAACAAAAGGCACTTTATTTGGAGCTTATAACGCAGTTACAGGCTACTACCAAAATGTACGTAGCTATAAGGATAATGAAGCCAAATTGCAATCTATCATTTTGGGCGGTACTGCACAGATAAAGTCACAAAAAGCTTTTGAACTGTGTGCCTCATTTCAAAAAATAGGTACTGACGTTTTCAACTTCAATTAAATAAATTTTAAAATTAAAGGCGACTACTCACTAAAGCAGTCGCCTTTAATTATTTTTCTTATTTTTAAGAAAAGAGTTTTTTCTAAATTTTAAGAATTTTAGAACACAACCTATTCCGGTTGCATTACTCCAAAATTTGGCTGCAAAAAGACACTCCCTTTCCTTGGTCGGGAAAGTCTTTTTGCAGGAAACGGTACAACCATTTTAGTAAAACAGCAATAGCGTAGCTTCTCATTGCTCTTGCTATTTCACCAAAAAGGTCGCGATTATTATATAGGATATTCATTATCCTATTAATTTTTACTGGACTTCTTTTCTTTCAATATAAGCGTCAAAAGAAAAGAAGCAAAAGAATGCCGCTTTATTTTATTTTCGTTTTAAACGTGTATAAACGATACCTCTTTTTGAATCATCTCTTTACTATCTTTATTTTCTCTTGAATAGCTCCACAAAAAAAGGAGTCCAAAAACAATTAGAATATAGGCTATCCATTTTCCTGTACGTTCCAGAAATAAAATAAAGACTGATTTTTCATAACTTGAAAAACCTTCTGCACCCAAAGGACTTCTTCTATAAAATTTTCTTCTGTTAATCCAATAACGAATCCCCAAACCACTTAGCAAAGCTAGAATACTTAAAACTAATGTTGAATGCATAACATGATTATTTTAGTTTTCAATTTCTAAATTTAAGAAAAATTATTTTTAAAAAAAACTCAACCTATTAATTTAAAGCTAATTATAAAAAATAAAAATATGTCGATCTAACAAAAACAGGCTCTGTCATTACGAGTGACACAGCCTGCTTTCCATTTTAATATTTTGAAATCTAATAGAAATTAATTTTCAAACAGTTCCCTTCAAAAGCATCTATTTCAGTCATGTGACTTACTGTTCGTTATTAGTTTTGACTTGACCAAATCTGAATTTTTAAGTTTTAATACCTGATGTCTGTCACCGTTTTTTTCGTAAATTTCTATTAGCAGTACTTTATCATTGGCAATAGTAAATTGATCCAGCAGAAAAACATTTGGCTCTACTGTTTTACCTTTAATTTCGCCCAGTGGCTTATAAACTTTTAGTAGACTTAACGTCCTTTCTTGTAAAACTGTGCGTTTAGCTAGCTTTTTGTCTACTACCTTGAAATCAATGAAATCGATATTAAAGGAGACATGACTGAAATTTGTAACCTGAGTATGGAAATAGAACTTGCCATCATCGATGTAGAGTCCTTTCAATAAGAATTCGATACCAAAACTTCTAGCTCCCTTATTTTTTATTATACGTTTGTCTTTTTTATATATCGTTTCCATTAAATCGCTTACCAATGAAGGCGAATTCTTTCCGAGTTCCTCAAAAAGAACATCATTTGTAGGTGATCTACTAATCCCTTTCTGCATTCCTAAAAGATTATAATTCAGATCTACAGCTAGAGGATTGTAATCCACATTGAAATTATAAAAATGGCCATCTTCGGTAATTACTGAAAAGTTAGTTTCCTCTTCAAAATTGCGCACTGAAGCTTTTACTCGTAATACATTTTCCGCATCTTCCGCTTTACTTGCAATCAAATAGTCACTTCCTAAATCTACATATCGTATTGCAGCAGGAAATAGCAGGTGCGAAGTTTTATTGTAAGTTACCTCTATTTTATATGGGTCTATTTTTTCTAAATTCAATTTTTGGGCATTATTAACAGTCACTTGCCCTTCTGATTCCGTACTGTATCCTAAAACTAAGACCAGTACTAGTATTAAAGCTTTTATTGTTGTTTTCATATTTTTTTTATTAAATTTTATCAAGGGGAGCATTTAATTTTTTGAGACTAGAAACACTTGAAGTCCTGACTTCAACGTTACTTTTGGAGTTTTCATTTTTTTTGAAAAATAACCTGATATACCTTGTACCAGACCACGGCTCAAATCGCCGGCTATTTGTTGGCCATGGGAGCTTGAAAGCATAATACTGCTTCCTGAACTTTGCCCCATATTGGCAGCCATTTCTTTTACAGTAATCATTTCGGGGGAATAGGGTACAAATAATCCTTGTTGTCCATCTAATCCATAAATAGTCAGATTAACCGGAAGAATCGTACCATCCAACTCAATGGATGTAATTTTCATTTGCAGCCTTCCTTGATTAAATTTTGAATTGGCCGTCAATACTGTACCTTGTGGAATAATACGGTTTTGCATTTTGGCAGGCTCTAACAAACGTAAACGAACATTACTTTCCACTGATACTACCTGTGTGGTTTGAATGATGGCACGAACACTATTTTTGGGTTGTGACTCTTGTTCTATTTTCCCAACTGTAAAGAATCCTCGATTGCGACTTTCGCTCCAATTGGCTATAAAAGTGCTATCAGGAAGATCTCTATGCAATGACGAAACCGCACTTTTGCTAGTGGGAACAATTGAAACAAACGACTCCTTTTGGCTGGAAGAGCTAGCAATAGTTGCCGTTTTCTCCTTTGATTGTTCCGTTGATACTGTATTCGTAGGCAAGTATTTTGCAGCCATCTGATAGGATTTTTCCATTAGCTCCAACTGGGTATCTACTGGATTCATAGGCTCTTCGTCTTTTCTAGCCAGTTGTGCTTTTAACTCATTCACTTGTTTCTGCAATTCCTGTGTCTCAGCAGTATCGTTTTCATAAAAAGTACCTAATGTCTTTTGTGCATTGCGATAACTATTCAGCGAAGTATTGTCATTAGCTTCTTTTTCATTTTCAGGACCATCATCAACTGTTTCGTGGGTGTTACCTTCACTCCAGTAATCAGAAAGCGAGCTTAGCGCATTTTGTTTTTGTTGATTTTTTTCGTCCATCAATTCTTGTTCATAGGCTTTTTGTTTATCATGCTGTAAGCCGACAGTAGAAGCTTGAGGAACTGAATCATTAAGACCTACTCCTTCTTTCTTTTTTATCTCTTCCGATGGTTTAAAAATTAAATACATACAACCAAGAAATACTATACTCATCAACGTGAATAGGATTGGCTTTTTAAATTTTTCTAATTTATTAGCTGAATGTTCTCGTACTGTATCTGTACTTTCATTTAAGTTATCATCCGTAACCAAGACTGTATTTTTTTTGTTTTCACTTTCTTTCATGTTTTCTATTTTTTATAATTAATAGTAATGAATCCCTTAACGATGCTGTGGATTCGTTCTTTTTGAGAAGAGCGTTTTCAATACGCTCAACATCCAGCTTACTGCTGTCCTTTCTGGTTTCAGACCAAATGCTAAGGGTAACAACTATTGTAAGAATCATATAACTGATAAAACAATACAGAATGTACTTGTACTGTTTCTTTAAAGAGAGCGCTCTCCAGCGTTCATCAAATTGTATTAACCATAAGTCAATATTTGTTCGTAAATTTTCCATCTTGGTTTATTTTAGCGTTCTATAATTTCTAAATCATTATTCTGCACTACAGTAAACTTTTCTATGTTGAAACCTTGCGGATTAGTATCTGAACGCACCGAATTCACAAGATAGCAGGAGGTAATTAGATTGCGTTTGGTTACATTACTAGAGCGAATAATGATTTGTTTAGCATAGGTTTTTACAGCGTAAGGATAGGTTTCGAAGTTGCACACCACACTATCTACTTCAAGTCGCTGTTGTACATTCCCTGAAATGATCCGATTGTAATATCCCTTTTCGGCTAAGTCTTTGTAATAATTAAAAGCGCTCTTGTCTGCTAGATTGAAGGCTCTTTTCACATTATTTTCTATAGCATCCTTGTCAGGTGCGAGCGTAAAAAAAAGCTCATGAAATCGGCGTACATGCTCACGAGCTTCTACAGGGCGATTGATTGAAGCATCTTGCGCCAGCGCTAGCATTAATGATTTTCCGTTATCCAATACATAAACTTTTTGACGCTGTAATTCTGCAAATCGATACGATTCCCAAATTGCATATCCTGCTACTCCAACACAGAGTACTGCAAATACTATGGCATACAGTCTTATTTGCTTGAAACTATTTTCGATATTTCTTAATGTTTTAAATTCCATTTTCTTCCATTTTAAATTGTTACTGCATTAATCTGCCTCCAATATTTCCGGCAACTGCTCCTGTACCAGCCCCTACCATATTTCCAGTTTTGGTGGTAGTTTGGTTTAGGTTTCGCATAAAGTTACCTGCTCCCCCAGCCTGAATAATCCAACCGGTTACCGTAGGAATCGTGAAGTAGCCAATGATGCCAATAATCATAAAAATGATATACACCGTACTGGAAGAATCAGGTATAAAACTGGGATCGGATAAACTGTCAATATCCTTCCGCAGTATTAACGATTGGATCTTGGACAACATCGAGCTGAAAAGGTCAGAAACGGGCAACCAGAGATACACACTAATGTATCGGGTAAACCACTGCGTCAGCGTGGACTGAAATCCATCCCAGACGGAAATAGCAAAAGCTATAGGTCCTAAAATTGATAGCACAATTAAAAAAAAAGTTCGAATCGTGTCAATGACTAGTGCGGCAGCTTGAAAAAGCACTTCTAAAAACTCTCGAAAACTGTCCCGAATCATTTTCTTTACCCCGTACATTTCTCTTTCGATATACATACCCGATATGGTTGCTAAATCTGAAGGTGTCCAGCCGAGTTCATCTAGTTTTTTATCAAATTCTTCATCCGATGCTAAATAGGCAGTCTCAGGATTTCGAAGCATTGACTCTCTTTCCAGTTGGTCTTTCTGCTGTTGTAAAACATTCAAATCCAAAACTTGGTTTTCTAAAATACTATGTGTTCCTTTTACAATTGGACTAAGCACCCCATTTAGTGTTCCTAAAACAATCGTTGGAAAAAACATGATACAGAGTCCTAAAGCAAAAGGTCTAAGTAGCGGAAATACATCTATCGGTTCTGCGCTACTAAGTGCCTGCCACACTTTTAATGCAACATAAAACAAAGCACCCAATCCAGCTAAACCTTTTGCTACTGCTGCCATATCAGCTGATAGTGGTAACATCTCGTCATAGAGCGAACGTAGTACTTGGTGTAGATTACTAAATTCCATGATTACCAATATTTTTGATTAGCAGTTCCATAAAGCTCCAATACCCTTTTACTACTGTTTGCTTTCTTAGCTCGGAGATAACTAACAGAAATATTTTTATTGGTAAAATAACGAACCAAATTGTGGTACTCTTTTACTTTTATATACACACTATCAATAATATCCATACGCTCCTTATCCGTAAGCGATAAGCTGGAAGAGTTTACAATTTGCTTTAGCTCTTTTAGAAGTTCGGTGCTTTCATTCAGTAAGATGGAATACCCATTAGCAATAGCCGTTAATTCTTGTTCATTGAAATTAGTATCGTTTAACATTTTTCCAAAATTCTTTACATACATCTCAGAAACATCACCAACAAGTAATACGGTCTGTTGAACTTTTCGAGCATCCTTCACAAGGTTGTTTACTGCCTTTAGCTTATCATAGTATTCTTTTCCTTGATTATAGACTTTTTGGACTTCTTTAAAGTTGTTAATCATGTTAGTAGCAGTGCTCGAAGTCTGTATGATCTGTCTCGCTGAATTGACTATTCCTTGAGCCAAATTCGTAGGATCTGTTACCACCCATTGTGCTTTAGCAGTCGGCATGACAGCAAATAAAATTACCATGCACACCATAATTTTTAAATTTTTCATTTTTATTCGTTTTTAAATTTTTACTATTTGTTTTCTTTTTCTCTTTTCTCAAGAGCTAACCTTTTAATGGCCTGTTCTACATTTCCATCCAGTTCTCCCGCAAGACGCATCACTTCCAACTTTTCGGTTTCTTCTGTGGTATAGGCTAAATATTCTTCAAGACTCACTTCTGTAGCATATACTGCAGAATGAGTACCTCCTAACCCTATCCAAACTTCTTTGTACAACCTATTGGGATCATTGTTCATATTGATCGAAAGTACCTGTGCTTTTTCTTTTTCAGTAAGACCAAGCATGGCTTGGATATCATCAAATTTGTTCATGTACTTCCGTTGGTCAAGGAGTATTTTACAATCCGAATTATTGATAATGCTTTCTTTGACAATAGGTGATTGAATAATATCATCTACTTCTTGGGTAACAACAATCGCTTCTCCAAAAAACTTCCGTACCGTTTTAAAAAGGTATTTGATGTATTCTGCCATTCCCTCTTTTGCAATAGCTTTCCAAGCTTCTTCAATCAGAATGAGCTTCCTAACTCCTTTCAAACGTCGCATCTTATTGATGAAAACCTCCATAATAATGATAGTCACAATTGGAAAGAGGATTTTATGATCCTTGATGGCATCAATTTCGAAAACAATAAATCGTTTGGAAAGTAAGTCCAATTGTTTTTCGGAATTCAGCAGGTAATCATACTCGCCGCCTTTATAGTAAGGTTCTAATACATTGAGGAAGTTGGCAAGGTCAAAGTCTTTTTCACGTACTTGCTTTTCATGTAATACTTTTCTATAGTCCCCTTTTACAAATTCATAAAAGCCATTGAAGGACGGAAAATCGGCAGTCTGTTTAATTCTTTCAACATAACCGCTCACGGCGTTGGACAATGCGACTTCTTCTGAACGTGTTGGTGGTTCATCATCCCGTTTCCATAATGTGAGAATCAACGTTTTGATACTTTCTCTTTTCTCAATATCGAATACGCCATCATCGGTGTAAAAGGGATTAAAGGCAATTGGATTGTCTTCGGTATAAGTGAAATAAACCCCATCTTCTCCTTTGGTTTTCCCTTTGATGAGTTCGCACAAACCTTGATACGAATTTCCAGTATCTACCAATAAAACATGGGCTCCTTGTTCATAATATTGCCTGACCATGTGATTGGTAAAAAATGACTTTCCAGAACCGGAAGGCCCCAAAATAAACTTATTCCTATTCGTGATAATACCCTTTTTCATTGGCAAATCAGAAATATCCAAGTGAATCGGTTTTCCGGTCAGTCGGTCAGCCATTTTAATTCCGAAAGGAGATGGTGAACTTTTATAATTGGTTTCCTCCGTAAAAAAACAAAGTGCTGGTTCGATGAAGGTGTAAAAACTTTCTTCACTCGGGAAATCTCCTGCATTGCCGGGCATTCCTGCCCAATAGAGTGTAGCCACATCGGTAGTATTGTGCCTTGGTTTGCATTCCATAAGTGCTAACGCACTACCAGTGTCGTTTTTTAACTGTTTTAGTTCTGCTGGATTATCAGACCATGCCATCACATTGAAATGCGCCCGAATAGAAGCATGTCCGAAAGAATGGGCTTCATTTAAATAGCGTTCGATCCATTCTTTATTGATTTGATTGGCTCTGCTATAGCGTGCCAACGAATGCATGTTTCGTGCGGATTTCTCAAACTTACGCAGGTTGTCCTCACTGTTATCCAAAAAAAGATACTGGTTGTAAATGTGATTGCAAGACAACAATAATCCGACAGGTGCGGCAAAAGACAAGAGACAATCACTCCTATCGGTGGACAGTTTTTCGTAACGAGTTTCAGCAGATACAGAACTTGGCAAATCATCGGTATCGGACAACGTATGCAAACACAATCTTTTGTTTCCAATACGAACTTCTTCCGCTCCCAAACCAATATCCTGCATTGGTGTTCCCTCCTCTCTTGATAGACTTAGGTATTGCTCCAATAATCCTTGTTTGTCATTTGTTCCTATGATGTCTTCTTCACTTAAACGTTCCAATTTTATAAAACCCGAATCATTAACGATACGCTCAAATTGCGCCACCGATTCCATAAAACGAGAAATGGTTTCCTTATCTCTTATCTCTTTTGGAATAAGTACTCCTTTGCAAAGCGAAGAGAAATTACTCTGCATTCGCATGCGCTCTTTCGTAGTTTTTGTTAAGAACAGATAACAGTAATGATTGAGAAACGGACGCTCATTGAAATGTTGTTGGTAGGATTTTGCCAAAAAACTCAAATCTTCTTTCGCGATTTCAGGAGCATAATTTTCCTTGATATACCAGTCCTGTTTGTGTACCACCATATAATCAGGCAAGGTCTTAATAGCCTTGTGCCACGCTGAATGGATTGCTTCATATTCCGCAGAGGCTACTGTGAAAAGTTCTGGTAGCTGTACTCGAAAACAAGCGGTGATATCAGCATCTTTTGAGATTATACAATTATTTTCTACTGCCAACAATGGAAACTTACTTTCCAGCGTAGTCGCTTTCGATTTATTTCTCATAGCTGGTACAATTTGGAGTTGAACTTGAAATAACGATACACAGGCTTACGACAGATGATGTATCGTGGATGTCTTTTAGTGGCTGCTTTTTTCATCAAACCGTGTTCACCATACTTTTTATTTAGTGAAAAAGTTTGCCAAACTAGTAATGACCCACCACCGATCCCGATAAACAAACACAGATAAGAATTGACTCCTGTCATATACAAGATCATTATCAGAAGAAGTATCCCGAGCAGACCGCCTGCAAATACGAACAAGTATTGTGCTTTCAGTCCTTTAAACTCTACTGTTCTTCCTATTCCCTTATTAATATTGTAAATATTCATAAGCCAATAATTAAAGGAAGAAGGAACGTAAAACAGTTGCGGCTACAATCAAAAAGATACAAGCACCAAACCAACTCGCTGCCGTCTTGCTAGTATCAGGATCACCACTACTAAACTTGTTGTACACCTTGACCCCTCCAATGAGACCCACTACTGCACCAATAGCGTAGATAAGTTTTGTAGCAGGATCAAAATAAGAAGTGACCATTTGCGTCGCTTCCGTAATTCCTGCAGTACCGTTTCCTTGTGCCATTGCACTAATTGTTGATAATACAGTCCCTACCAACACTAGTTTTTTTCTTTGATTTTCCATGATTTGAATATTTTATCATTCTGTATTCCTACGCTTTGCAGGATTTATGGACAAATATCTTTTGGAAACTGTTGTGATTTAATAAGTTGTCTTTAAATGGAGTTATTTGGCAGAGGAAGACGTGACAATTAGCTTTAGCATCGTAAAATCATTAAATTTAATTTGAAAACAAACCTATATCGTATATCGCAATATGCGATATGTTAATGTTTAAAATAGCATATTAAAGAAATAATAGCTAATATTGCATATCGCAATATGAAATATAAGGATGGTACAAACAAAAAACAGTCTCAAACCGCAAGACATAGTCATATTATTAAAAATCATTGCACTAGGCGAAAGACCTTGGTTTCATCATACTATTGCTCAAGATTTAGGTATGAGTCAAT
This sequence comes from Flavobacterium sp. PL12, assembly GCF_039123485.1. Classification (NCBI taxonomy): domain Bacteria; kingdom Pseudomonadati; phylum Bacteroidota; class Flavobacteriia; order Flavobacteriales; family Flavobacteriaceae; genus Flavobacterium; species Flavobacterium sp. PL12. Next base: position 3,405 of record NZ_JBANDI010000042.1, on the reverse strand, counting down.
CGGAAGTAAGCCAATCCTTAAATCGTTCCAAATATGCTGGACTAATTGATAATGCCAGAAAAAAAGTAAACAAAATAGCTTTTAATGAATTTTTACTTCACGGTGTAGCCTATGCTTTTCCACAACAACCAGGAGCTTTAGTTAGAGGAATGTTAACCGCTCATTCGGCAGAACCTTTGAACAAAATAATACAAGCAAAGGATAAGTATGTATGGCCAAATGCAAAAGGTGTAGATCGTGGGCAGGCCATAGAACCCTTATACCCTACCGCCGTTGAAGCTTCCTTAAAAGACAACGATTTATACGAATTATTAACTTTAGTCGATGCCATTAGAGTGGGAAGAGTTAGAGAAAAAGAAATGGCAAAACGAGAATTAGAAAAAAGGATCCTGAATGTATAATAAAGTAATTAATCTAGCATTAGTAGCACAAGTGGCTAAAGGCTTGAAAGAACTAAATGAAAAAATGGTTTTTATTGGTGGAGCAGTAATTAGCTTGTATACCGATGATCCTGCTGCGGAAGAAATTCGTCCCACTACTGATATTGACATGACTATTAATTTAGCCAATTATTACGAATGGACACAAATGCAAGAAAGATTAGCAGAACTAAACTTCTATCCAGATCCTCAAGGACAATCCATATGTTCTTATCAGTTTGAAAATATTGCGATAGACATTATGCCTGCCGATGATAGTAGTATTGGGATTTCAAACAAATGGTACAAGCCTGGATTCAAACACTTACAACAAATAGAATTAGCCGAGGGAATTACCATTAATGTATTACCCTCACCCTATTTTCTAGCCACTAAAATAGAAGCATTTAAAGACAGAGGTAATAATGACTTTTACGGAAGCCACGATTACGAAGACATCATCTATCTTTTAGACAATAGAACAACAATAGTCGAGGAAATAATAGCTAGTGAAGAGGACTTGAAACAATACATCAAGCAAGAACTTACTTCTATTAAAAACCATCCACAAGCAAACGAAATTTTAGCTATGCACATCCATCCGCTAATTAGAGAGGAACGTTTTCAAATGTTGATGGAGAAAATAGGAACAATAATAAAATAAAAGAATTTTCATAAGCTTTTACTATTGGTATAAAAGTAAAATTAACTCTATATATGGATATAAACAGAGACGCATCAGACAAACACAAAGGAGTTAAACTGCAAAAGTTAAGAGCTATCAAATTGGCATTTGATACGATTATAGCAAATCCAAAAGCACAATTCCATTTTGCTATCGAAAGCTATGGAGATGTATTTATTTATAGTAATAAAAGAAAATTCATTGAAGAAAATAAGAACTACGAATCAAATAATTTTTCGTTTTTTAACCATCAAATATTAAATACTCTCGTCTACTTTTTAGATTACTGGCTAAAAGATACGGTAAATAAAAGCTCTAATGTAATTTTCAGCTTCTACTCAACAAACAGTATTTCTAAAGAATATAACACTAATAAAGTCAAAAGTCTAAACATTGAATTACCTGAGCAACCTATTCTTAATCTTCTTATAAATAAAGAATGGGATTCCGAAAATAATCTTATTACAATATGCAAAAAAATTATATTAAATGAATATGAAGATCAATATAAAGGAAAGAATAATAACTATTTAAAATTAGAAGCATTTTCAAACCAAGAATGGGAATCTTTTTTTAGTCAATTTATTTGGAATTTTGACATGCCTGCAAATGATGATATTACAAAGGAAGTATATATATTGATAAATAAATATGCAACTGTCAAGAATTTAAATATTAATAATAAAGAAGCTTTTATTTTAGCAATGTTAAAACAAAAGCTAGAAGATAAACAAGACGAAGACGATACAGCAAATCGTTTTTTAAGTGATGAGTCAGTAGAATTAATTTTTCATCAAATAGCAAATCAACCTATCAATAAGAACCTATATAAATATGTTGATTTTGATTATAACATATTTGTACAAAAAATTAAAGATTTCACTTCTGTCTTTCTAAAAGAAAAATATTTTTCTGTAAATAACAAGACAGATCTTCCAAAATTTTTAAACAGAAATATAAAAAAGCATAACTCAGAAATAAAAATACAAACGTCACATCTAGAAGAGACTAAACCCGATAATTTAATCAAAAATGTTATTGTAGGAAATATTGATAGCTTCATTAATAATCTACAACCTATTTTCCTTTTTGGAGAAATTGGAAGTGGCAAGAGTTCTATAATAGCCCAGTACGTAATTGAGAAAAACAATGAAGAAGATTTATGTTTATTGATTCCTGTTAATTTTATAAAGGGAAGAGTGACGTCTGATTTTATATCATTATTTGATTGTATAAATCATTTTATTAATTCTAACATCTTAATTCAGGATACTTTTTTCAATTTTGATTTTATAATAAATAACAGAGCTATTATTATAGTTTTTGATGGATTGGATGAGCTAAACAATCAAGAAGCAAGATATATTCTTAGACACTTAGAAAAGTTGAATAAAGATTATTCTGATATAATTATTATTGCGACAGGAAGACCAATAGAAATGCAATCAATTATTAATTTCAATGATTGGAATTGTCTAACCACAATAGATTTAACGGAAAATGAAGTATTAGAAATTCTTATTAATGAAGCAATCGCAACAAATATTCCTTTAAGTGATGCAACAAATGATGCTATAAAAAGGCTTGATTTCTTAAAAAGCAGAAATGAATTATCTTTAATATCCAAAACCCCATTAGTTGTTTGTTTACTTAGAGATTTTTTAAAAGAAGGAGTAGAAGAAGAAACTTTAGGCACGTTAATGTATAAAGTTTTAATGAAAAGATTAGAATGGGACGAAACTGATTTAAAAACAAACTATTTAAATTTCTTTAACGAATTTCCAACTGCTTTTCAACGTGAAAATATTATTGCTATCATTGCTGAAAATATTTTTTTATCCCAAAGCAAACAAATAACTAATATTCAACTCTCACAAATAATCACAGAGAGTTTAGAAAATGTAGAGAATAAAAATAAAATTATATCCGAAGCTATTCTATTCTATAAAAACCTGTTTTTGCAATTAAATGCTAACTCTTATAGCTTTATATCGCAACCATTATTAGAAATAGCTTATAGTGTTAAATTAGCACAAAATGTAAAACTTGAATCTTTTTCAATAGATATAACCGACCACAACTGGAGACCTTTATCTTTTGCCATTGCAATAAACCGTTTGAAAGGATATATTAAAGAACATAATCAAACAATATCTAAGACATTAAAAAAATTATTGATTTATGAAGACAATATACCAATAGCAGCTGTTTTGACCCCTATAAAACAAGAGTATTATTCTAAATTTCGATTTTTAATTACGCTGTTAATTTTTTCATCATTATTAAGTGTTTATCAGAGTT
>NZ_JBANDI010000041.1:0-17368 GCF_039123485.1 Flavobacterium sp. PL12 | reverse complement strand
AAATTTAAATACGATAAACAAACCGATACCTACATTTGTCCACAAGGGGAAACTTTAAAAACTACGGGACGCTGGCATAAGAAAACAAGAGAGAAAGACAGTTACCAATTCAAGAAATACCGAACTCCAGCTTGCAAAACATGTCCTGTGAAACACCTTTGTACCAGTAGAACAGGCGGTCGAGAGATTGATAGGAGTGAGTATGCTAATGCTGTGGAAGAGAATAACCAGCGGTATCAGGAAAACCAGCAGTTGTACCGAAAACGCCAAGAGATAAACGAACATATCTTTGGAACTATTAAGCGTCAATGGGGTTATAATCACACTAATTTAACGGGTTTGGAAAAAGTAAATGGCGAACACAGTTTAATTATGCTCGTGTACAACATCAAACGCTCCATAAATATACTGGGTGTACCCGATTTAATAGATAAACTCAAGAAATGGAAGTCACCTTACAAAACTAAAGGTTGTTTTAGTTTTAAAACGACCTATTACACCCTTTGTAAAGGCTTTATTGAAAATGAGTTGCTTATCGCAGCCTAAAAAATAGTGTGTAGCAGAGTGAAGATATTGAAGTTTACAAGAGTGTCTTTAGAGAGAAATTGTGAAAAATCGAGGTTTTTTCACAGCCTGACGTCTCGCGGCTTGCGGAAGTGGCGAACTTCGTAACCGAGATTTTTCGGCTAAGATAAAATTTCTTGCGAAAGATAAACGTGAATTTACCACATATTTCGCCATTTATGCAAACCGCTGTTAGCCAACGTATTTTTACGACATCCAAGTATCTTCCATTTTTTTGATTATCCAATTTCCGTTAATTTCCATTATATATATTCGGTAACCTCTTCCGCATCTTCCACAATAACTAAAACTACCTTCTAAAACTCCATTTTTTTTATTCTCGTCGAATTTTATTCTTGAAATTTCAAGTAAACCAGAAAACACAAAATCATATTTTTGTTCATATAATAAAACTCTATGATGTTTTAATAGAATATCTGCTTTTGGAAAGTCAGACATATTTTTTATTTTAAATTTTCTGTTTAACTTAATTTTTGAATAATCAAACTTGAAATCGCTGTAGTTTGAGTTTAATAATTTTAATTCTCCAGATAATCTTTCTTGTCCATAATTAAATAAATATTGGTCGAAACCTATAAATATTTTAGATGTATCATTATCAACTCTTTTTTGTTCTGTTTTCCAATTCTGATATTTGATTCTTTCTACATTTGTAACATTTGAAGTGTCAACTTTTACGAGTCTTCCTTTATTCCAAGTTTCTTTTCCAAATTTTGGTGGCGGATTCATCTTTCTACTATCAACGCAAATAGAGTCAACTATTTTTGGGAAAATTTCAGTCAATACATATTTTTCAAATTCCACGTCATCTACTTTCTTTTCAAAATTTGAAAAAAGGATTAATAATGAAAGTAAAAATGTTATTTTTAGGAGTTTTTTCATAATATGTTGGCTAACTTGTATATATGCGAAACAAACCTTCGCAAATACACCCATTTTTAGGTTGATTGGCGAATGTTTGTTTCGCTTTATTACAATTTCAAAACTAACGTTTTTTTTCTATAAATCATCAAAAGGACTTTTTATTTGTTGAATACTTTTGGTGCTTACATGAGTGTATATTTCAGTTGTTTTGCTGCTATTGTGTCCTAATAATTCTTGAATATATCTTAAATCGGTGCCACTTTCTAGTAAATGGGTAGCATAACTGTGACGTAACCAATGCAATGTAACTGGCTTTTGGATCTTTACTTTTGAAATTGCTTGTTTTAGGATTAGTTGCAAACTTCTGGCATCGTACTGATTACCTATAATTTGTCCTTCAAACAAAAACGTTTTTGGTTTATATAGGATGTAATAGTCTCGCAACATGTCAAGTATTTTCGGACTTAATGGAACTATTCTGTCTTTTTTTCCTTTTGCGTTTTTTAGCAAAATGACATTTCTTTTAGAATCGATGTTTAATGGTTTTAAGGCTAATAACTCGCCGCATCTTAATCCACAACTGTAGATGAGGCATAACATCATTTTGTGTTTTATGTTGCTATGTGCTTCTAGTATTAATTTTACCTCTTCTTTGCTTAGAACATTAGGTAAAACTTTGGCACGCTTTGGTCGGTGAATTTTTTCAATATCAATTTTAGTTTCTCTAATGATGCTGAAATAGAGTTTAACAGCATTGATAATTTGATTTTGATAGGAAGCGGATAAGTTGTTTTTTAATAAGTATTCATTTGTATAGATAATCACATCTTGGTTAGTGAGGTCTTGGATGGGTTTTTCTCTATAAAAAAACAAGAATGAACGCAACGCCTCGCAATATGTTTTAATTGTATTGTCACTGTATCTCTTAGAAGCTAGATGTTGCTTGAATTTGTGTAGTTGTTCTATTCCTTCAGGGGAAGGAATTGTGTTTTCGTATTGTATAATATTAAAGTGTTCTCTGTTCTCGAAAGTATCAGGAAGATGCCAAACCATTTTTTGGGCACTCCATCTTGCATCCTCAAATTCTTTTATACGCTGGATTAATCTGTAGTTTTTTTCGAATTGTACTGCAATTCTGTTTTCGTTTTTGTGTTTTATTAATTTGGCCGTCCAGATCATAATGAATTGGTTTAGTGGCTTAAAGATAATTATATTTTGTTTTGAAAGCGTTTTTGTAATCAGAAAATTCTGGTAATTAGGGGTGTTTTTGCGTAAAGGATAGTCCCGAAGTATCGGGAGAAAATCCTTTTTTATTTATGAAGCGATAGCGCAATAAAGAAAAAGATTGTAGCGAATAGCCTGACCCCGCTGAAACGTCCCGACCGTTCGGGAGTGAAAGCGGGGATACGCCATTGTGATTTAAGATTTTAGAGCACTGATTTTAGATTGCAGATTTAAAACTTAAGATATAGGAATTTGATGATGCTTAAACGAGTTTATCATTAGCAATCAGCCATGTTTACGGCGATTGCAAGTCCGCCTTCTGAGGTTTCTTTGTATTTGTTGTTCATATCCTTGGCAGTATGCCACATGGTATCAACAACTTTATCTAAGGGCACTTTAGCATTTTTAGGGTCGGTTTCAAGTGCTAATTCGGCTGCATTGATAGCTTTTATCGCACCCATAGTGTTGCGCTCGATACAAGGGATTTGGACTAAACCACCTATAGGGTCGCAGGTTAAACCTAAGTGATGTTCCATGGCAATTTCGGCAGCCATTAAAACTTGTGCTGGAGTTCCACCCATTAATTCGCATAAAGAGGCAGCAGCCATTGCTGATGAGACACCTATTTCTGCTTGGCAACCGCCCATTGCTGCTGAGATGGTAGATCCTTTTTTGAAAATACTACCTATTTCTCCGGCAACTAACAGAAATTGCTTGATTTCTTTAGGTCCTGCAGCGTGGTTTTCAATTACTAGATAATACATTAAAACTGCTGGAATTACGCCAGCGCTTCCGTTAGTAGGAGCAGTTACGACTCTTCCTAAAGCGGCGTTTACTTCATTTACCGCAAGCGCAAAACAAGAGACCCATTTTAGGATTTGGCGGAATTTAACTTCTGTTTTTCTAATTTCTTCAAGCCAAGTTTGTGGCGTGTCATAATTAGCTAAACCAATTAGGTTTTGGTGCATATCAAAAGCACGTCGACGCACGTTTAATCCTCCAGGAAGAATCCCTTCAGAGTGACAACCGATGTACATGCACTCGAGCATGGTGTTCCAAATGCGCGTTAGCTCATGATCAATTTCAGCTTCAGTGCGCATTGATTTTTCGTTTTCAAGAACGATTTCTGAGATTGATTTATTCTCATTGACGCAGTATTCTAATAATTCTGCTGCTTTTTCAATAGGATAAGGAAAAGCACATTTTATTTGGATTTTCTGTTTGGCATTTGCGCGTTCTTCTTTAATTACAAATCCTCCACCTATAGAATAAAAGGTAGATTCATAATTACTTCCATCAAGCATGTACGCTGTAAAAGTCATTCCATTTGCATGATAAGGAAGAAAGTTTCTATTGAAAATAATATCTTGTAGAAAGTGAAACGGAATTATTTGTGAGTTTCCTAAATTGATTTCGTTTTTTGACTGAATCGTTTTAATAATTGAATCTATGTTTTGAATAGGAATGTATTCCGGATCTTGGCCGCTCAGTCCAAGCATAACAGCTAGGTCTGTAGCATGTCCTTTTCCGGTTAAGGAAAGCGAACCGTATAAGTCGATTTGTACTCTATTTACAGTTGCAAGTATGTTTTGATTTCTTAATTCTTCGAGAAAACGTTCAGCGGCTCTCCACGGGCCAAGTGTATGCGAACTTGAAGGTCCAACACCAATTTTTAGCATGTCAAAAACTGAGATACATTCTTCCATCTGTAAGGTACTTTTTGTTATCCGCAAATATAGCAGAATGTTATTAGGATACGAATTATAAGGTGAAGATTATTATTTATATATAATTTAAGACGTTGATTTTTTACTATTCTGCAATTTTGAGCAATTACTGAATGCATAAATAACACATAATTAATTTAGTATTAATACAATAGATATGTTGTGCAATAAATGCTAAAAAGCTATTTTTGAGCTGTAACTAACCCAACACGAAATGAAAAAAATATTTTTCTCTTTTTGCATACTACTAAGCGTGCTGTTTAGTGCTCAGGCTCAAGTGCAGAGTCCAGCAGAATTCTTGCCTACTTATGGAAAACAAATAACTTATTATCACCAAGTAGAAAATTACTTTAAGCAGCTGACTGAAAAATCAACTCTTATTAAACAGCAGAAATACGGAATGACTGCAGAGCAAAGAGATTTAAATGTATTTTTTATTTCGACTCCTGAGAATTTAGCTAATCTCGAGCAAATTAGAAACAATAATTTGGCTGCCATTGGTTTGTCTAAAAATGGAAACCAAATGATAGGTGATAAGTTAATTGTATGGTTGAGTTTTAATGTTCACGGAAATGAATTTGCGGGAACTGAAAGTGCGATGACTGTAGCATACGAATTAGTAAATCCTAAGAATGCAGAAACTAAAAAATGGTTAGAAAATACTATTGTGATTTTAGATCCATGTATCAATCCTGATGGATATTCAAGATACGGAAACTGGTTAAGAGAGATTTCAGGTAAAAAAACACATCCTGGATTATCAGATAGAGAACATATGGAACAGTGGCCTGGAGGTAGATTTAATCATTATCTTTTTGATTTGAATAGAGACTGGGCTTGGCAAACGCAAATGGAGAGTCAGCAGAGAGTTGCTTTATACAATCAGTGGATGCCACAAGTGCATACCGATGTACATGAACAAGGTTACGATTCTCCATACTTTTTCCCTCCATCAGCAGAGCCAATTCATGAATATATTGAAAAATATCAGAAGGATTTTCACAATGTATTAGGTACTAATATTTCTAAGAAATTTGATGCTCAAAACTGGTTGTACAATACTAGTGAGCGATTTGATTTATTTTATCCAAGTTATGGTGATACGTATCCTGCTTATAATGGCGCTGTGGGAATGACCATTGAACAAGGAGGAATAGGAGCGGGGAGAGCTGTTACAATGAGTAATGGAAATATCGTTACGATACAAGATAGAATTGACCACCATGCTACTACTGTGCTTACTGTAGTAGAATCGGCAGCGTCACAATCTGATGTTTTGCTAAAAGGTTTTAGAGGATTTATGAATAATTCTCGAAAAACAGTTAAAGGTAGTTACAAAATGTATGTAATGAAGAACAACCCAAAGCTGATTCAATTAGCGGAATTATTGAAAAAAAACAATATTGAATACAGTTACGCTGACGCCAATGTAAAAGCTTCAGGATATAATTACAGTACCAAAAAAGAAAAAGGATTTACGATTGAACCAAATGACTTAATTGTAAAAGTGGACCAACAAAAAGCTGTTTTTACTCAAGTACTTTTTGAACCCAACCAAAAATTGAATGATAGTTTATCGTATGATATTACTGCTTGGGCTTTACCATTAGCTTATGGAGTAGAAGGATATGCTTTGAAAAATAGTGTAGGATTAAAAACTAAGGAGTCATTTGAAATGATTGAAAAAGTGGCTCCGCCTAAAGTGTATGCGTTTCACATTCCTTGGAATAATAGAATATCAGCTCGAGTTTTATCTGTTTTGCACCAAAATAATATCAAGGTTCGATCTTCGATGGGGAAAGCTGTTTTTGGCGATGTTTCAATTGAACCTGGTGGTTTATTAGTTACCAAAGGTGATAATCCAAAAGTAGTTGATTTTGAAAAAACGGTATCTGATTTAATTAAGACAAAAACAGATTACAATTATATCACTTCTGGTTTTTCATCGAATGCTAAAGATGTAGGTGGAGAAAATTTTAATTTATTAAAGGCGCCAAAAGTTTTATTGCTTTCAGGAAAAGGCGTTAGTTCAACTGAGTTTGGTGCTGCGTGGTATTACATGCAGGAAACCATTGAATACCCAGTGAGCGTTGTAGAGGTGAATAACTTTAATAGAATAAGTTTTTACGATTACAATACGTTAATTCTAGCTGATGGTGAATATGAATTCACAGAAGATCAGCAAAAGAAGCTTACGGAATGGGTTAGAAATGGTGGTAAAGTTATTGCCATGAACGGAGCACTATCTATTTTTGAAGGTAAAGAAGGATATGCGTTGAATCCTTACGCATCTGAAGAGGATAAGTTGAATGCAGAAAAGGAAAAAGATTCTTTAGCCTTAGATGAACGTTTTTTAGATTACCAAGAAACAGAACGTCGCGATATATCTAGATCAATTCCGGGAGCAATAATCGAAAATGTTTTAAATAAAACACATCCATTATCTTTTGGTTTGGGCGAAAAATATTTTAGTCTTAAAACAGATGATAGAACGTATTCTTTACTGAAAGATGCTTTAAACGTTGCTTACATTCCTAAGGATTATAAGAGTTATGGTTTTATAGGTAACGGAATAAAAAAGAAATTGAGTAATACCGTTAGCTTTGCTGTGGATAATAAAGGAAAAGGAACGGTGATTTATATGGTAGACAATCCTTTATTTAGAGGTTTCTGGGAAAATGGTAATTTACTTTTTAGTAACGCCTTATTCTTAGTGAACTAAGATAATGAGTTTGAACCAATAAAAAAGAGCACTCTAGAGCACTCTTTTTTATTGGTATTTTCAACTAATTCAAAATTGTTTTTCTAACATTAAGTATGTTTAAGCTTAACTGAACTTACTTTTTCTTGATGTTTCTGAAAAAGTTAGTAATATTTTTCACAACGTACTATTTGCTTCCGAACATTTTGCTGATGATAAAAATGATTATTGCGATAATCGCAACAACTATAAATATTCCAACGCCCATTCCGGCTTTAAATATTCCTTCTACTAGTGAACAGCTTGTAAATGAAAATAATACTACGAAAAGCATTAAAATACGAGTTATTTGTTTTTGCATGATTTTTATGTTTTGGTTACAATGTAAAATTAAAGTATTACCATTATTGGTTTGTTACATAATTTTTTGCTTTTATTATGTAATTTAGATGGAGTGTTAATCTCACTTAATTAAATCGAAGTTGTTTGTTAGTTTAGCGGTAACAGGTTAATTTTCGAAATTTGAGATAAATTCTTTTTCTAGGACTTTATCTTTTGCTGATCGTTACGATGAAATTGTCATTTACCAATACCTTCTCTCATTTGTTTTGAAACTTCTATTTGAAAACTGAATAAAAACTGTTGATTCATTTTACTTTTCGAATATTGCACTTATTTAAAGACTTAAATTTAGTGCTGAATTGCCATTTACTTTTTTCTCTATTTTAAATTATTAAATCATAAATTTGAATTCGTATATTTGCACAACCAAACAATATAAAGCACTATGAGTCAAAAAGTATTACTTACTGCAAAAGAAGTTACTATCATATTACATCGTTTGGCTTGTCAATTAATTGAAAAACACTTAGATTTTTCAGATACAATTTTAGTTGGAATTCAACCTAGAGGCGTTTTTTTAGCAGAACGGTTGAAATCAATATTAGAACAAGAATACCAAACTCCTGAAATTCAATTAGGTTACCTTGATATCACTTTTTTTAGAGATGATTTTAGACGCACCGAAAAACCATTAGAAGCAAATAAAACAAAGATTAATTTCATTGTCGAAAATAAAAAAGTTATTTTCATCGATGACGTTTTGTTTACGGGTCGCAGTATTAGATCTGCTTTGACAGCTATTCAATCTTTTGGAAGACCATCAGAGATAGAACTTTTGGTTTTAATCGACAGGCGTTTCAGTCGCAATTTACCCATTCAACCTGATTATAGAGGACGACAAGTAGATGCGATTAATAACGAAAAAGTGAAAGTGAGTTGGAAAGAAAATGACGGTGAGGACGGCGTATATTTAATTACAAGTTAGAACGTAGAGACGTTAAATATTAAAAAGTAATAATCGTAAAAAGAAATGAAAGAATTAAGCGTAAATCATTTGTTAGGCATTAAATACATTACTAAAAATGATATTGACTTAATATTTGAAACAGCCGATCATTTTAAAGAAGTCATCAATAGACCGATCAAAAAAGTGCCTTCGTTACGAGATATTACTATTGCCAATATTTTTTTCGAAAATAGTACCAGAACTAAACTTTCCTTTGAATTAGCTCAAAAAAGACTATCAGCTGACGTTATTAGTTTCTCAGCAGCACAATCCTCCGTTAAAAAAGGAGAAACATTAATCGACACGGTTAATAATATCCTTTCGATGAAAGTTGATATGGTTGTAATGCGTCATGCTAATCCTGGAGCTGCTTATTTTTTATCTAAAAATGTAAAAGCAAGTATTGTAAATGCTGGAGATGGAGCACATGAGCATCCTACGCAAGCATTATTAGATAGTTATTCTATTAGAGAAAAACTAGGTGAAGTAGGAGGTAAAAAAGTAGTAATTGTTGGTGATGTTTTGCATTCTAGAGTGGCGCTATCAAATATATACGCTTTGCAAATGCAAGGTGCTGAGGTGAAAGTATGCGGACCAAAAACGCTTATTCCAAGACATATTGAATCGCTAGGAGTAACCGTAGAATCCGATTTAAGAAAAGCATTAGAATGGTGCGACGTTGCAAATATGTTGCGTGTACAAAACGAACGAATGGATGTGAATTACTTCCCTTCAACCAGAGAGTACGCACAGCAATATGGAGTTGACAAACCACTATTAGATTCACTTAGTAAAGAAATTGTAATTATGCATCCGGGACCTATCAATCGTGGTGTGGAAATAACAAGTGAAGTGGCTGATTCTAATCAATCAGTGATCTTAAACCAAGTAGAGAATGGAGTGGCTATTAGAATGGCAGTTATCTATCTTTTAGCTTCTAAAATTCAATAGAATACAAGAAAACTTTGTAAATTAGCTACTTATGTAAATAGACTGCTTTTATTCAGTCCTTGAAAAGTAAAAAAAAATGAAAGTAGATCAAAAAGCACACACGGTAACAATACGCGATACGCAAGGCGACTTAGCTTCATTTTTATTGAAGGTGACGCAGCAATATAAAACTTTTGAAAAACACAATATTGTTATTGATCTCTTGATGTATAAAGAACTTTCAGCGAGTGATATTAAATTATTCATGCCGTTGTCAAAACAACATAAAAAAGCAAAAAAATCTTTTATTGTGGTTACTTCTAATTTTGATTTTAATGCTGTGTCAGATAAGTTGATTGTTGTTCCCTCTTTATTGGAAGCACATGATATTATAGAAATGGACGAAATTGAAAGAGACTTAGGTTTTTAGATAACGTTAGTAACGCACTCACAAAGCAAATAATTTTATTGTAGCATTGTTGCTTGTTGATTTAGCTTTGATAGTAAGTAATTTCTATTTTTTTTATTAGTACAGATAATTCTTGTAGTATTTACAGAACTGCAAAAATTTTCATTTTCAAGTAACCAATTTTTGAAAAGTTGAAAATACAATAAGAAAAAGCAAGTTGATTGTTTATAATCCAGTTTCAAAGAATCAATTGTAAATGTTCAGCTTTTATAAATCGAATGTTTTAAATGAAATTATAAATTGAAATTAACTATACTTGGTTGCTATGCAGCCACACCTCGAACTTTTACAAATCCTACTTCGCAGATTCTTGATATAAAAAACCGACTTTTCTTAATCGATTGTGGTGAAGGTACACAAGTACAATTGCGTAAAAACAAGATTAAGTTTTCTAAAATCAATCATGTTTTTATTTCGCATTTACACGGCGATCACTTTTTTGGATTAATTGGTTTAATCTCTACCTTTAGTCTGCTGGGTAGAAACACTGATTTGCATATTCATGGTCCAAAAGGAATAAAGGAAATCATAATGTTGCAGCTTCGGTTGTCTAACTCCTGGACTAATTATGAATTGTTTTTCCATGAACTAGAATCCAATGAATCTCAAATAATTTATGAGGATGATAAAGTTGTCGTAAAAACGATTCCTTTAAAACACAGAGTGTATACAAATGGTTTTTTGTTCCAAGAAAAAATAGGAGAACGCAAACTTAATATTGAAGCGGTTCAAGGATTCAAAATAGATTCTTGTTATTTCCAAAATATTAAAAATGGGAAAGACATAATTTTAGATTCTGGCCAAATTATCGAAAATCATAAATTGAGCTTTGATCCAGTTCCCGCAAAAAGTTATGCGTTTTGCTCAGATACTTCATACAACGAATCTATTATTCCAATTATCGAAAATGTAGATGTATTGTACCATGAATCTACCTTTTTACAATCCGAAGAAAGTTTAGCTATTAAAACGCTACATTCTACTGCAAAGGAAGCGGCTACTATAGCGCTTAAAGCAAATGTCAAGCAACTAATTCTTGGACATTATTCAACTCGTTATGAAAGTATCGATTTGTTTAAAGAAGAAGCACAAACTATTTTTCCAAATGTACTTTTAGCAGATGATGGCAAAAGCTTTGATCTATAAAGAGCTAGAACAAAATCAACGCAAGAATTTTTCTGAACGCTCAAATTAACTTCTACATTAAAAACGAACTTTTAAATTATAATAACATGAACGACTTAAGTAATTATAGAAAATCCTATGAGAAAAGTGAATTGTTAGAATCTAACATTCCTGAAGACCCAATTAACCTTTTTAACAGATGGTTTCATGAAGTAGAAGACTTTGGTGGAGACAGCGAAGTTAATGCGATGACCGTGTCTACAATTGGATTAGATGGCTTTCCCAAGTCTAGAGTAGTATTGCTAAAAAAGTTTACAGAAGAAGGTTTTATTTTTTACACGAATTACAATTCAGAAAAGGGTAAGGCTATAGAGGAAAACGCTAATGTGTGTCTTTCGTTTTTTTGGCATACTTTGGAACGTCAAGTAATTATTAAAGGAATTGCAACTAAAACGCCAGCTCTCACTTCAGATAATTATTTTGAATCAAGACCACATGGAAGTAAGTTAGGAGCGATTGTATCAAACCAAAGTGAAGTTATTCCCTCAAGAGCTTTTTTAGAAGAAAACCTGAAGCAATTAGAAGGTGATTATGAAGGAATTGTTATTCCGAGACCGGATCATTGGGGAGGATTTTTAGTGACTCCTTTAGAGGTTGAATTTTGGCAAGGACGACCTAATAGGTTACACGATAGAATTCGATATAAAAGTCAAGAAGATTTTAGATGGAAAATTGAGCGATTATCTTCATAATGTAGGAAATATATATGTATTAACATTTTATTAGTGTAGTTCATCGATTATTTTTGGTAGTTTAACGATGTTTTGATTATGTTTGATCTAAGAAAGAAACATATTATATAAATATTAAAGTTGTTTGCCCCACAATCTACTTTAAACTTAAACTACTAAATTATGAAGCTAACATTACTCCGTACATTATTGCTTGCAGCAGTAATTTGCACAATGAATTCTTGCTCTGCTGATAGTTCAGAAAACGAAACAGTAAGTACTACTGTAGAGAAAGTAGTTAGTTATAATTATAATACTATCGAGCTTGAAACTATGGAATTGATAAATGAACATAGAGTAAGCGTAGGACTTAACCGTCTGGAGAAAATCAATCACATGTCTTACAAATCAGAAGAGCATGACAATTATATGATTGCTAACAATGTTGTAAATCACAATGATTTTACTGCACGTTCAGAAAATATAATGAAAACTTTAGGAGCTAAATCTGTAAGCGAAAATATTGCTTATAACTTCAACACTCCAGAGTCAGTTTTGAAAGCGTGGTTAGCTAGTCCTGGACATAAAGAAAATATCGAAGGTAACTTCACACATTTTGGAATTGCAATTAAAGAAAACCCTGCTAATGGCAAAAAATATTATACTAATATTTTTGCAAAGATTTAAGTTGAATTTTTTATTATTAGAAGGCTGTCTTATCCCCAAAAGACAGCCTTTTATGTTTTATAATAGTTCTTATTTTAGTGTACAGTGATAATCTTTTTAGTTGATATCTCGGTAATCTTAAAATATTAATCTCATTTTCTTAAACTTGAAAAAACGATTTCTTCTAAATTAAAACTTTCATTTTCATCGCTCAATTTACTCCTGAGTAGTAATTTTGTAAACTTTGAAATAAAAGTGCGGCAGTGAGCTTACTAACTAGTTTAAGCATCGTGCATCACTCTTATTATAGGTGCACAATTTTATCTTCTACATTTTTATATAATCGATTTTTGCTACTTCATAAATAATTTGAAAAATCAGTTTTTTACAATCTTTTTGTTTTGACTAATATTGATTTTCAAATAGTTTTATAATATCAAGTTTTGGCGCATAAATATCATCCTAATATTTTTTCACGTTGAGGTTTTATTGGTTTGATAGACTAATTTTTGTATCGGCTGAAATGGTACTCGGATTGACTAGAGTAGAAGTGGAAGCTCTATAATTTTTGGGCCTCTAGCACATCTTAATTGAAAGTGTAAAGAAGTTTTATTTAGAATAGGTTTCGCTCTGTTGCTCTTGATTTGTATTCAAAATGCGTTGTACCGCTTCTATTGAATTTTATAGAATATTGAAGACAATCGTATTATTTAGCAATAACATTAAAATAGCAGAATAAGAAAACTGCTTGATTTGTAGAATAAGAAAAGGCTGTCAATACTGACAGCCTTTAGCTTTTGATAATGAATTTACTTTATAATGCGATTATAATAAATTCACTTCTTCTATTCATTTGGTGTTCCTCTTCGGTACAATCTACGTTATCAGCACATTTATTTACTAATTGCGTTTCTCCGTATCCTTTTCCAGTTAACCTATTTGAGTTTATACCATTTTTAACTAACCAGTTAATTGTAGATTTAGCTCTTCTATCAGATAGATTTTCATTGTATTTAAATGTCTGTCTACTATCAGTGTGAGATCTAATATCTAATCTCATAGTTGGATTTTGATTCAGTACATCTAATATTTTCTCCAAATCTAATGCTGCCTCTTGTCTGATGTATGATTTATCGAGATCAAAGTAAATCATTTTTATATTGAAGCATTTACCTAAATCATCACCAATAGTAACTACACATTTAGAACTTTCTAAAGCTATTGGTAGATACGTTTTTCCATCTTCAGTGCCAACCGTAACTTTTTCTTCTTTAGTAGTGTAGTCAGTTTTTTGCGCTCTTACATAATATGTTATACCACATTCGACGTCAAATGAATATTTTCCTTCACTATCAGATGTTGTTGTGCTAACACTATTAAAGCTTTTGTCAAATAAAGTAACTTTGGTATCAGGAAGAATCTTTTTAGTAGCTAAATCTGTTATTTCTCCGTAAAGTACTTGCTGACAAGTAATTTTCTTTTGTTCTAAGAATTTATAGATATCATCATAACCCATTCCACCATCTCTATTAGATGTGAAAAAACCTCTTCTAGATTTTGTATCTATTAGGTAAGCAAAATCATCCATAGGAGAGTTAATGTCTGAACCTAAATTTTTTACTTCTCCAAAAGAGCCATCTTTATTAATAGGAACGACAAAAACGTCTAATCCTCCTAAACCAGGATGTCCATTCGAAGCAAAATATAGTTCGTTTTCATCACTGATAAAAGGAAAAGTTTCTCTTCCTTCAGTATTGATACTTTTACCCACATTTGCGGGAGTACTATAGCTGCCATCACTATTTATTTTTACTTTAAATAAATCAGACAAACCTATAGTTCCTGACATATCAGAGGCAAAGTAGAGTTCACTACCGTCTGGAGTTAGGGCAGGGTGAGCTACACTATAATTGTCACTATTAAAAGGAAGTTCCGTAATATTTCCCCATTTACCGTTTTCTAATTTCGCTCTGTAAATTTTTATTAAAGTAACTTTATTTGCATCTTTTCCTTTTTTTCCATCTAGATAATTGTTTCTAGTAAAATACATTGTTTTACCATCTTTCGTAAAAATAGGAGTAGACTCATTGAATTTAGAATTCACATTTGAATCAAACTTCTTTGGTTTACCGGGAGTCATGTCGTCACTTAAAGTAGCCGAATACAAGTTAGTAAAATGTTGATTAGTCCATTTATGCTTTCTTTGCTCAACATTTCCTGTATCTCTTGCAGAAGCGAAAATTAATTCATTCTCATATATTGCAGTACCATAATCAGAATACTGAGAGTTAATACCTGCATCTTCAATTTTATACCTGCCTGAATTAGCTTTTATTGCGTCAAGATAATTTACATTTTTTATAAATAACTGTCCGCGGCTATCGTTTCCCGCTTTTTGGTTGAACATTTCTAAATATTCATTGGCCTTTTCGTTCTCACCAAGAGACCTCAAAGTATGCGCGTAACGGAAGTAATATTCTGGATCGATATTAGGTACATTCATTGCAAATAATTCACCATACCATTTTGCAGCTTTTTCTAATTCTGCATTGAAATAGTAAGAATTTCCTAATTTCTTAAAAATATCTTCTGATTTATATCCTTTCTCAGCAACCTTTTCATAGGTTTTTATTGCGTCGATATAGGCATATCTTTCATACTGTTTGTCTGCTGCTGCAACTCTGCCTTTCTGTGAATGCACATTAAGGGAAAAAGCAGTGATTAGGATTATATATAAGAGTATATTATTTTTCATACTGTTTTTTTTTAGAAGAATCTTGGAGTTGTAATTTTGTCGTTGTTTTTGAATATCTCGTAACGTAAGAATATCTCATGAGAACCAGAATTATAATTATTCAATCTAGTAGTTTCATGATCATATCCATATCCTATATACATTCCATCAGAAACTTGAAATCCAACCATCGCACTCAATGCTGCGCTCCATCTGTAAGCAAGTCCAACAGTGAGCTTGTCTATGAACATGAAATTTGTTGAAACATCTAATTGAAGTGGAGCACCAGCAACAACCTTAGTTAGAAGAGCTGGTTTAAATTTAACATCAGGACTTAAGTCAAAAACGTAACCTGCCATTAAATAATAATTGATCTTTTCTTTGAAGATAGCTATTTCATTGTCATCATATCTTTTTGATTCAATGAAGTTAGGTATCGAGAACCCAACATAACCTTTATCGGAATGTAAATAAAGACCAGCACCTATATTTGGTGAGAATTTGTTATCGATATTTTGCATTGAAGGATCTAAAGGAAAAGCATCCACAGGATTCAATTTTGTAATATCTAAGTTGAAAAGGTTAGCTGTTCCTTTTATACCAAATGATAATTTGTAATTTTCAGAAGTTGGAATCGTATACGATAAATCTGCTGAAATAGTATTTTCATTTGTTGGTCCAATTTTATCATTTATCAACGATACGCCAAGTCCAAGATTAGTCCCGTTAAGAGGTGTGTTGATCGAAGCTACGTTTGTAACCGGAGCACCATCTAATCCTACCCATTGCGTTCGATGCATTGCAAAAATACTCATCGCTCCTCTAGATCCGGCATAAGCTGGATTGATATTGATTGTGTTGTACATGTATTGTGTGTACTGTGCATCCTGCTGTGCAAAAGTCACAACTGTTGTAAACATCAAAAAGATTAAAAATATTTTTGTTCTCATAGTAGTTTTTTATTACGTTTAAACTAGTTCTTTTAAAAGAATTGAATTTTCCGTTAGTACAATGTTACTACTAAATAATGGTTTCAATTCACTTTATTATAATCCTGAGGCCATAATTAATGAACCTCAGGATTTAAAATTAATTAAATATTATTTAGTAAGATATAGGTATCCGTCTTTTTTGTTAGTTCTAAGATCTCCATTTCCATCAACAGAAGTGTAGTTCAAGATGTAGAAATACGTTCCAGTTGGTAAACCTTCTGACTTGCTAATTGTTGTTCTTCCTCTTGAGATTCCTTCGAAATTATTACTTTGGTTATTATAGTTTTTAGTTTCAAAAACTAAAACTCCCCATCTGTTATATATTTCAACTGTGTTCTCTGGGTAGCAAGCGCTGTTGTCGATATTGTCTATTACAAAGACATCATTGATACCATCACCATTTGGAGAGAAAGCATTGTGAACTAATATTGTTCCACATCCCAGTACTAAAGATTTTTCAACCTCTACTTTATCAGAAGCACTTACTTCTGTATTACTTGGTGTTAATCCAACTGCATTAGCGGTATTGATAACTGAATTGTTTGTTAAATCAATTTTAGTTACCGTGTATCTTTCAGCAAATTCTTTAGAAGCACCAGGAACCAAACTAGGGATTGTTGAACTTAATCCTGTTAATGGGTCAGTAACTAGTATTTGATATAGTGTTACATTTCCTGTATTTTTCACTTGGATTGTGTAATTTATTATATCTCCTACTAAACTATAGCCTGTTTCAAAAGCTGTTTTAACAACTTGTAATTTTGGGCTCGGAGTTAATGGCGTAATTGTACAATCTCTACAATCAGGTTTTCCAGGTACATTGGTAGTAGGAGTAGGGTCTGTTGAAGTAGCAGTTACTTTGTCTCCAAATGGTGGAGTACCAGTAACAGTAGCTAAGTTATAAACCACACCTTTATCTATATCCACTTGAGTTATAGAATATGTTCCGACAAACGCAGTTGCGTTAGAAGCACCAATGTTTAATGTTATTGGACTTCCTGACATTACTAATCCTGGTAAAGGATCCGTTACCGTTACATTCGTTAGAGTTACATTTCCAGTATTCGTTACTACAAATTTAAAGGTTACTATGTCTCCTACGTTAGTGATTCCATCTTTGTTACTATCAACGTATACACCATCTTTTGTAATTGCAATTCCTGCTTTTTGAGTCAGTGGCGTATCAGTAGGGGTATTGTTATCAACTGAAGTACCAGAGATATCTGTTACGTCATTTCCTTTTGGATCTTTCGCAGTTGCTAAAGCCGTGTT
>NZ_JBANDI010000040.1:0-17384 GCF_039123485.1 Flavobacterium sp. PL12 | reverse complement strand
TTTTTTAAGTTCTAGATATCTCATAATGAGATAAATATACGGAATTTATGATGTATAAACAATAAAATACGACATTATTTTATTCTAATTACTTATTTTTTAAATTGGAAAATCATTAGAGTTAAATTTTTTTAAAAAAGGTTTTAGAAACTGAATCATTCGCCATTACTTATTTAATTTTTTATCTTTTTGACAGTGAAAATCCTCTTCATATATTTTTGTCGAAAAAGTAAATTTTGAGCAATTTGTAACTAATTCAATAATTACTGCTTTTCTTACTAATTGATGATTAGGAGATAAAGTGTTGCTAAAATTACACTATTGATATTTTTAAGATGATGGAATGATTTTTCGTGCATAAAATTTCGAATTAGCTCTTTTACATTTTATTCGCTTTTGTTTAACAATTCGTAAAGCGTTATAGAAGAGTAGAGCTGATATTTAAGGATTTCTCTAAATTTTATGTAAAACACTTTAAATTCATTATAAATAACGGTCAAATGGTTGTGGTTGCTATCTAATTACTTTATTTTTGTAATATTTTTTAAAACAAATTATTCTAATATTATGGCAAAATCTGCATTATTGAAGTCGTCTATAGCTAAAAAAGTAGCAATGGCGCTTTCAGGAATCTTTTTGATGTTGTTTCTAGCACAGCATTTCTTTATTAATATGACTTCGGTTTTTAGCGCCGATACATTTAATTCAATTTCTCACTTCATGGGGAATAATCCATTGGTTCAGTATGTTATTCAGCCAATATTAATTCTTGGAGTGATTTTTCACTTTATAATGGGTATTGTTTTAGAGCTTAAAAACAGAAGCGCTAGACCTATTTCGTATGCTAAAAACAACGGAGCAGCTAATTCTTCTTGGTCTTCTAGAAACATGATTATTACAGGTGCTGTAATTTTTGCTTTCTTAGGAGTTCACTTTTACGATTTTTGGTTTCCAGAAATGGTTTACAAATACGTTGATGTTAACCCATTGAACGAAACTAGATATTTCCACGAGTTGGTGGCAAAATTTGAAAGTCCAGTTCGTACCGCTTTGTATTCAGTTTCTTTCATATTGTTGTCATTACACTTATGGCACGGCTTCAACTCTTCAATGCAATCCGTAGGATTTAATAATAAATACTCAGTGGCATTACATAAATTAGGATACGTTTTTGCAATTGTAGTTCCTTTCGGATTTATTTTTATTGCATTATTTCATCATTTCAATCATTAATATTCAATTATAATGGCATTAGACTCAAAAATACCAAATGGCCCAATTGCGGACAAATGGACAAATTATAAAGATCATATTAATTTAGTTAACCCTGCAAACAAACGTAATCTTGATATTATTGTTGTTGGTACAGGATTAGCTGGAGGTTCAGCTGCTGCAACTTTAGCAGAGCTAGGATATAACGTTAAAGCATTTTGTTTCCAAGATTCGCCACGTCGTGCGCACTCAATCGCTGCACAAGGAGGAATTAATGCTGCAAAAAATTACCAAGGCGATGGAGATTCAACTTTCAGATTGTTTTACGATACTGTAAAAGGAGGAGATTACCGCGCTCGTGAAGCAAACGTGCACCGTTTAGCTGAAGTTTCTACAAATATTATTGACCAGTGTGTGGCTCAAGGAGTTCCATTGGCACGTGAATATGGTGGATTGTTAGACAATAGATCTTTTGGTGGAGCATTAGTTTCTAGAACTTTCTATGCTAGAGGTCAAACAGGTCAGCAACTTTTATTAGGAGCTTACTCTGCAATGAACCGTCAAATAGGTCGTGGAAAAATAAAAATGCATAACCGTCACGAGATGCTAGATTTAGTAATTGTAAACGGAAAAGCAAGAGGAATTATCGCTCGTAACTTGATTACTGGTGAAATAGAAAGACATTCAGCTCACGCAGTTGTAATTGCTTCTGGTGGATATGGTAATGTATTTTTCCTTTCTACAAATGCAATGGGATCTAACGCTACTGCAGCTTGGAAAATCCACAAAAAAGGAGCATTCTTCGCAAATCCTTGTTATACACAAATTCACCCAACATGTATCCCAGTTTCTGGAGATCACCAATCGAAATTAACTTTGATGTCAGAGTCGTTGCGTAATGACGGTCGTATTTGGGTTCCTGCAAAATTAGAAGATGCGCAAGCAATTCGTGATGGTAAAAAGAAACCAACAGAATTAACTGAAGTAGAAAGAGATTATTACTTAGAAAGAAGATATCCAGCTTTTGGAAACTTAGTTCCTCGTGATGTTGCTTCTCGTGCTGCTAAAGAAAGATGTGATGCTGGTTATGGTGTAAATAAAACTGGTGAAGCTGTTTACCTTGATTTTGCTGCGGCAATTCAACGTTACGGAAAAGAGCAAGTTTTAATTCGCCACTTAGATGCAAACGATAAAGAACTGATCATTAAATTAGGAACAGAAGTAGTTTCTAATAAGTATGGTAACTTGTTCCAAATGTATTATAAGATTGTTGATGAAGATCCTTATAAAACTCCAATGATGATTTACCCTGCGGTACATTACACAATGGGTGGTACTTGGGTTGATTATAATTTACAAACTACAATTCCTGGATGTTTCTCAATTGGGGAATCTAACTTTTCTGATCACGGAGCAAATAGACTGGGAGCTTCTGCGTTAATGCAAGGTTTAGCTGATGGTTATTTTGTATTGCCTTACACAATAGGTGATTATTTATCTCCAGATATTAAAATGGGACCTATCTCAACTGACTTACCTGAATTTGCTGAAGCAGAGAAAAATGTAAAAGATCAGATAGATCGATTCATGAATACTAATGGAACACATTCTGTTGACTACTTTCATAGAAAATTAGGAAAAATTATGTGGGACAAAGTAGGTATGGCTCGAAATGAACAAGGATTGAACGAGGCGATTTCTGAAATTTCAGCGCTACGTGAGGCATTTTACAAAGACGTTAAAATTCCAGGTGTAGCTAATAGTTTCAATCAAGAATTAGAAAAAGCGACTCGTGTTGCCGATTTCTTAGAATTAGGTGAGTTGTTTGCTAAAGATGCATTACACCGTAATGAATCTTGTGGAGGACACTTCCGTGAAGAATATCAAACTCCTGAAGGTGAAGCTCAGCGTGATGATGAAAATTTTGCGTACGTAGCAGCATGGGAGTACACTGGCAAACCAAGTGATGCAATTTTGCACAAAGAAAATCTAGTGTTTGATAACGTTAAATTAGTTCAGAGAAATTACAAATAGAAATTAGTCTAAGGTTAAAAGATCATCTCCTTTGAAAATAGAGGATTTGGCGATTAACATTATGACTTTCAAACTAATAAAAGTATGAAACTTACATTAAAAATATGGCGTCAAAAAAACGCCCAAGATAAAGGAGCAATGGTCGATTATCAAATCGATGGAATTGAGCCAGATATGTCATTTTTAGAAATGCTTGACGTTTTCAATCAAGATTTAATGGGTAAAGGTGGTGAACCAGTTGCATTTGATCATGATTGCCGTGAAGGAATTTGTGGAATGTGTTCTTTATACATTAATGGTGAAGCACACGGACCAGATAGAGGAGTAACGACTTGTCAACTACACATGCGTATGTTTAAGGATGGTGATACGATTACCATCGAGCCTTTCCGTGCAGCTGCGTTTCCAGTAATAAAAGATTTAGTAGTTAACAGAAGTGCTTTTGATAGAATTCAACATGCCGGAGGATTTATATCTGTAAACACTTCGGGTAAAACTGTCGACGCTAATGCAATTCCAATAAAGAAAGAGGATGCTGATAAAGCATTTGATGCTGCATCTTGTATTGGTTGTGGAGCTTGTGTTGCTAGTTGTAAAAACTCATCTGCAATGTTATTTGTTGCTGCAAAAGTATCGCAATACGCTTTATTGCCACAAGGAAGACTTGAGGCTACAGATCGTGTGTTAAATATGGTAGCTCAAATGGATGCTGAAGGTTTTGGTAACTGTACTAATACTGGAGCATGTGAAGTAGAATGTCCTAAAGGTATTTCTCTAGAGAATATTGCTCGTATGAATAGAGAGTATTTATCTGCAAGTTTAAAAGGATAATAATATTAATAGTTCCTGAAGAGGAATTATCATACATATTTAAAAACGCATTCATTAAATTGAATGCGTTTTTTTATTTCAGATTTATTTAAAATAACTTAGTCTTTCCATCCCCACGGTGCAGAAGGCGTTGCGGCTGTTTTAGTTAAATCAAACTTCACTGTAAAAAGTCTATCTGAGCCAATACGTCTTAAATTATAAGTGAAAGATGTTTCGTCTATTGTAATCCACCAAACATTAGAAGCTGCATAGGGAATTAAGTCAGTAGTTTGCTGATCAGCTGGAAAAAACTGTAATGCTGGACTACCTGAATTTGTAGTCGTTCCTCCGTATTGCGTTACCTTATCTTCTGAGCCATCTTCTAAACGGTGGTCGTGCTTGAGTTGGATTCGGTCATCTTTATAAGTCAGAACCCAAGTTCTAGATTTATCATCTCCAACGAAAAAGGGAATTCGGATTGCGGTTTCATCACAATTTCGAATATGCATTACTAATTTTTTATTTCGAAAAGCATCATTGTCAGCACCTTCTGTAACCACTCCTTCGTAGGATTTTCCGTAATGCTTTTTAAGGTTTTCCCAAAATTGCTTTGACGATGATTGTTCTTGTCCAAATGCAAAAAAAGAAATTAGCATCGAGCATATAGCGATTGTCTTTTTCATGTTTTTTTTGCTAATATAGCGAACTTAAACTACCTTGTTAATTGTTATTTTTTAAAAAATAAAACAATGCAAGTTATCTTAATACAAGGTCCGTTGATTTGGGAAAAACCCAAATTAAATCGTGATTACTTCGAAGAAAAAATAAGTGAAATTTTGGAACAGATTGATCTAATTGTTCTACCTGAAATGTTTACTACTGGTTTTACAATGAATCCTTCTGCTGTTGCAGAGTCGATGCAGGGAGAAACCGTTGCGTGGCTTAAATCTTTTGCCAAAGCTAAAAAATGTGCAATCACAGGAAGTATTGTTATCCAGGAAAACGATAACTTTTATAATAGAATGTTGTTTGTATTTCCCTCAGGCGAAATTCAGCATTATGACAAGAGTCATTTATTTACTTTAGCAGGTGAAGAAAAAGTATATAAACCAGGAAATCAAAAAGTTATTGTTGACTATTTAGGATGGAAGATTTGTATGTTAGTCTGTTACGATTTACGCTTTCCAGTATTGTCCCGAAATGTTGAGGATTATGACTTGCTAATATATGTCGCTAATTGGCCTCAAATAAGAATTAATGCTTGGGATTCATTGCTAAAAGCTAGAGCAATTGAAAATATGAGTTACGTATTAGGAGTTAATAGAACTGGCATCGACGACAATGGTCATTCTTACAACGGACATTCTCAAATTATTGATTGCTTGGGTAATTATGTTGTTGAGCCTGAAGAAGAAGAAGGTTTATTAAAGGGGATTTTAAATAAAAGTGAATTAATTGAGATGCGTAATAAGTTTGGCTTTTTAAATGATAAAGATAATTTTGAACTTAAATTTAAAAATTAGATTTTTTCTTATCATCTATTTTCTTTTTTGGTTCGGGAGTATATGGAATCGACAAATCAAATATTTGTTCCACATCCCAGTTAGCACGAACATCAATTTCCTTTGAAAAATAAATAACTTCCTCTGAATATCTCTTTTCTAAATAATTTCCTGAATCATAGAATTTGTTTTTATTTTCATCATAAATTGCTCTAAGTGTGAATTTAGCAGGCTCTAAAAGATTAAAATCTAGTGTAGTCGCACTCTCTGAATATTCAGATGCTAGAACTATTCCTTTATCGTCAGTTAACTCTATAATCATTGGAAATCTTTTTACATTTTCTAACTTAATACGTAAATTACCATAATCAGAAGTGTTCTGTGTAGTTGCTTTAAATAAAAGTGTATCATTTGATTTTTCAAAAAAATCAGTTAATCCGCCAGGTAAGATTTTTAAACTATATTTTTCCGAAGGTTCTTTTTTAAAGTCAATATATAGTTGCTGTGTAAATTCATCATATTCTGTCGTAAAAGGAACTGAGATAGAATCTTTACTTATTAAATTTATTTTTGTTTTGTCAAAACGAACTAATGGTGTACTACTTTCTAATGTGTAGCGATTTCGAAAATGCAGAGTTCCGTTATAAAGTGCAGTTACATTTAAAGTATCTTTTTTTTGATCTTTAATTTTGAACACAAAATTATTTACGTACTTATTGTTGGATATGTTGAGTGCTAACGAATCTGCTTTTAGTGGCTTAAACCAAACTTGGAGCGAATCTTTTTTTGCTAGTTGCGTTACTATAGTAGGTAGAACTTCGTTTTTGCTTTTGAGCGTTATTTTGGCTTTTGCAGCAGCAGTTCTAGCATCTCCTTCATAGCCTATGAATATCTTGTTTCCTGACGCTTGAGTAGGTTTAAAAGCTTTAAAAGGTAGTGTCTCTTTAAACAATTCTAGTTCGTAGATAGTGTCATTAGGAATGGTGATGTACTGCTTGTGAAAGCCTATTTTATCTGTTTTTGGATTGTATTTATTATTGCTATTTTGATCTTTCATTGCGATAAGAAGATATTTTCCCGCTTTAAGATTTTCTAATCGAAATGTTTTTAAGCTGTCTAAAGTGTTTGTGACATATCGAGGTGTTTCTTTGTAGACAATAGAATCTATGAATTTATCATTTATTTCATAAAGCATAACAGATACAAATGATTCTGCTTCTTTATTAAGTGCACTTTTAATTTTTCCTCCAAGACTTAATGAATCTATAAATGCGCCTGTAGAAAAAATATATTTAAATTGATTATATGGATTTTCCTCGTTGTTGTCTGCAATACTCTGTCCAAAGTTAATGCTGTAGGTGGTGTTGGGCTGTAAAGTATCTTTTAACTTTATTGTAATCGTTTTGCTAGCTGTTGTAGGTAAAATAAGTGGCTCGTTTTTCATTGGTGGAGAAATGATCAACTGCTTCTTCAGATTTTTTAGTTTAATATTTTCATCAAATACTAACTTTATCTGGTCCCCTTTAAAATTGGTGCTGAAGTTTTCGGGAAAACTAATTTTTAAGACAGGCGCGATAGTGTCTTTTAATCCGCCAGTTATGGAACCTCTTTTTGCGCAACCAAAAATTGCAAAAAGTAATAATAGTAAAACGTATTTCATATTGTTTTTCAACATAACAAGTCGTAAATTAGATTGTACAAAATAACAATTATAATCAACGTGATTTAATATTTTTATAAAATTATTATGAATCGTCTTGATTAAATATCTTTTTCTTAAAATGTACAAATCTGTATTTTTAATTTCTAATTTTACATATATAATTTAAAGAAAGTATAATTGATGCTAGTTTTAGTGCCTTCGAATAAAACGCTTATAAAATAAATTGACATATAATGAGGAAAATAGAACATATTGGCATCGCTGTAAAGGATTTAGAAGTTTCCAATTTAGTTTTCGAAAAACTTTTTGGTGCGCCAGCTTACAAGTTTGAGGAAGTTGAAAGTGAAGGCGTATCGACCTCTTTCTTTATGAACGGTCCTAATAAAATTGAACTTTTGGCTGCTACTAATCCAGAAAGTCCCATTGCAAATTTTATAGATAAGAAAGGTGAAGGGATTCATCATATCGCTTTTGATGTAGAAGATATTGTTTCTGAAATTGCTCGTTTAAAAGGAGAAGGCTTCATTGTATTAAATGAAATTCCAAAAAATGGAGCTGATAATAAGTTAGTTGCCTTTTTGCATCCTAAAAGCACTAATGGTGTTTTAATAGAATTGTGTCAAGAGATTAAATAGTTTTGATTTCGATTATTATAGTCCTAATAGTCAGTCGGTTTGTGAAACAGAGGTTTTATTTTCTAAATAAAGAACAAATCAAATTAAAAAATATTTGGAGCAAACGAAAAATAGTAGTAATATTGCAAACTCTAAACCGGTCCTATAGCTCAGCTGGTTAGAGCACCTGACTCATAATCAGGTGGTCCCTGGTTCGAGCCCAGGTGGGACCACTCTCTAAATCAAGCCTTTACAGAAATGTAAAGGCTTTTTTGTGCTCTGTAATATTGCTTAGTGCCACCTTGATTTATGGTAATTTTCTACTTTTAGTTTTTTATTCAAAGTAAAGTCTTAATTTGCGTAAGGATTAAATTACCTTTATAGCGCAAATTATTCCAAAATGTTTTTTTATAAAATATATGAAAATAAGTAGAAAAGTTGTTTTATTCTTTGTTGTATGCTTATTTCATTTTCTGAAAATTTTTGCATATGTTAAGCAGACTCCACCTCCTCCAACACAATTTTCAAGTAGTGATGGCACTCCACCACCACCTCCTGGTATGGATATTGACGAGAACCTAACTACACTTGTGATAATGGCAATAATTTTTGGAATTTATATCATTTATAATCAACAAGCTAAAACAAAAAAAACTCCAATTTAAATTGGAGTTTTTTGCTTTTAAAATGGATTATTTATTAGCATATAATCGAGACACATATTTCCCAATCACATCAAATTCTAAATTTATTTTTGTTCCAACTTTAAAAGAGTTAAAATTAGTGTGCTCATAAGTATATGGAATAATTGCAACGCTAAATTGATTTTGCTTTGAATCAACTACAGTTAAACTTACGCCATTTACTGTTATAGAACCTTTCTCAATAGTAATATTGTTCGGTCCTTTATCATATTCAAAAGTATACAACCAGCTCCCGTCCGTTTCTTCTGCAAGAATGCAAGTTCCTGTTTGATCTACATGTCCTTGAACAATATGGCCGTCCAGTCTATCACCGAGCTTCATAGCTCTTTCAAGATTAACGGTGTCTCCAACATTCCAATCTGATAAGTTTGTTTTTTTAACTGTTTCGTCTATTGCGGTTACGCTGTAAGATGTATCAGTAATAGCAACAACAGTGAGGCATATTCCATTATGTGCAACGCTTTGATCTATCTTAAGCTCGCTAGTAATTGATGAATGCATCGTAATATGCAAGTTTGTGTTCTCTTTTTTTATTTCTTGGATTGTGCCAAGGGTTTCTACGATTCCTGTAAACATTTCTTGTTTTATTTTACTAAATTTGCACTTCAAAATTAGCAATAAATAACGGTATGTCATCATGAAAAAAGCAGAAAATATAATCGTAGGAATTTCTATTGGAGATTTAAACGGTATTGGAAGCGAGGTTATTTTAAAAACATTCGAGGATGCTCGTATGTTGGAATTATGTACTCCGGTAATATTTGCAAATGTTAAATTATTATCCTTTGTTAAAAAAAGTTTTCAATCAACTTCTTTGCTCCACGGGATTGATAAATTAGACCAAATTGTTGTTGGTAAAATTAACGTATTAAACGTTTGGAAAGAAGTTGTTGACCTGAAGCTTGGAGAAAGTGACGCTAAAGCAGGTGAGTATGCTATAAAATCTTTTATAGCTGCAACAAATGCTCTGAAGGATGGTTTAGTTGATGTTCTCGTAACAGCACCAATAAATAAATATAACATTCAATCTGATGAATTTAAATTTCCTGGTCATACAGATTATTTAGATCAGGAATTAGAGGGTAATGCGCTGATGTTAATGGTTCAAGATTCATTAAGAGTAGGTTTATTGACTGACCATATTCCCTTAAACGAAGTTGCTTCTCATTTGACGGAGGAATTAATTAGAAAGAAAATTGAAACAGTTAAGCAATCATTGATTCAGGATTTCAGTATAAATAAGCCTAAGATTGCAGTATTAGGTTTAAATCCTCACTGTGGTGATGGCGGTGTAATAGGAACAGAGGACGATTCGATTATAAAGCCTGCGCTAAAAAAACTTTTTGAAAAAGGAACTTTAGTTTTTGGTCCTTTTTCTGCGGATGGATTTTTTGGAAGCAATCAATACGAGAAATATGATGCTGTTATTGCAACTTATCATGATCAAGGTTTGATTCCATTTAAAACGTTATCTTTTGGTAATGGTGTTAACTATACTGCTGGATTAAATAAAATTAGAACTTCTCCAGATCATGGGACTGCTTACGATATTGCCGGTAAAGGTATTGCAGATTTCAATTCGTTTAAAGAGGCGGTATATGTGGCATTAGACATTTATAATTCTAGAAATCAATATGCAGAAATCAGTATAAAACCATTGAAAACAAAAGAAAAGTAGTTGTGAACAAAAAAAAGTGAATAACATTATTAGATTTGCAATAATTTTATATCTTTGCACTCCCGAAGTTTAGGGGAAAATTGTTGTTGAAATGAAGAATACAAAAGAATATTTAATTCCTTTTATAGGATTAAAGCCAGGAAAACATCATTTTGAGTATCAAATCACTAACGAGTTCTTTGAAATCTTTGATTACAGTGAATATCAAGATTCAAATATCAAAGTAAACGTAGTTTTAGAGAAGAAAAGCACGTTATTAGAGTTGGATTTTGTTCATAAAGGTTCCGTAAATGTTCCTTGTGACTTAACTAGCGAAGATTTTGATTTGCCAATCAAAGGCAAGATGAAATTAATTGTTCGTTTTGGCGAAGAATTTAATAATGAAAACGAAGAATTACTGATTTTGCCTCATGGAGAATTTGAGGTAGATATTGCACAATACATTTATGAAATGATTGTGTTGTCAGTACCTTTACGACGGGTTCACCCAGGAGTGAAAGATGGAAGTTTAAAAACGGAAGCCTTGACAAAACTGAATGAACTAAAAGTAAAGGAAGATAAAAAAGAGATTAAAAAAGAAGAAAATATAGACCCACGTTGGGACAAATTAAAGCAACTATTAACGGATAAATAATATAGTAAAATGGCGCATCCTAAGAGAAAAATCTCCAAAACAAGAAGAGATAAGAGAAGAACACATTACAAAGCTACTGTAGCACAAATCGCTACTTGCCCAATCACTGGGGAAGCACATTTGTATCACAGAGCATATTGGCATGAAGGTAAAATGTATTACAGAGGGCAAGTTGTTATAGATAAATCTGTAGCCGTTGCTTAATACATTTTGTAAATAATATCCGAACTCTCACATCGTGAGAGTTTTTTTGTTGTTTATTATTTTTGTTAAATAAGAAGTTCCAAGTTAAAGAGAATGGAATTTTTTTTGTAATTTTCACGTCTTTAAAAATTTTCAAATGGTAACATTTGACTAGAAATAAATTGCACACAATGAATAAAATCACAGCCGCAATTACCGCTGTTGGAGCTTACGTTCCAGACTTTGTTCTTACCAACAAAGCTCTTGAAGTGATAGTCGATACAAATGATGAGTGGATTACCTCTCGTACAGGAATAAAAGAAAGAAGGATTCTCAAAGATGAAGATAAAGGAACTTCTTTTTTGGCAATAAAGGCTGCTCAAGATTTATTAGCTAAAGCCAATATTGATCCTTTAGAAATAGATTTGTTGATTATGGCAACTGCAACTCCAGATATGCCAGTAGCATCTACAGGTGTTTATGTAGCTACAGAAATTGGAGCTACAAATGCTTTTGCTTATGATTTACAAGCTGCATGTTCTAGTTTTTTGTTTGGTATGTCAACCGCCGCAGCTTATATAGAATCAGGTAGATACAAGAAAGTGCTATTAATAGGTGCAGATAAAATGTCGTCTATCGTTGATTATACAGATCGTTCGACTTGTATAATTTTTGGTGATGGTGCGGGAGCAGTTTTATTTGAGCCAAATTACGAAGGATTAGGTTTGCAGGATGAATATCTACGCAGTGATGGAATAGGAAGAGATTTCTTGAAAATTGATGCCGGTGGTTCACTCAATCCTACGACGATGGAAACTGTTACTCAAAACAGACACAATATTATACAAGATGGAAAAACTGTTTTCAAATATGCTGTAACTAATATGGCAGATTCAAGCGAATTAATCGTAAAGAGAAATAACTTGACTAATGAAGACGTGGATTGGTTAGTGCCTCATCAAGCTAACAAACGTATAATAGATGCTACAGCAAACAGAATGAATTTAGAAGATTCTAAAGTGCTAATGAATATTGAAAAATACGGAAACACTACGTCAGCTACTTTACCCTTAGTACTTAATGATTTCGAGCATTTATTCAAAAAAGGAGATAATATAATTCTTGCTGCCTTTGGAGGTGGATTCACTTGGGGATCTATTTATCTAAAATGGGCTTACGATAAAAAATAAATTTAAACTAAAAACAAATAATTATGGATTTAAAAGAAATTCAAAATCTAATCAAATTTGTAGCAAATTCAGGAGTTGCAGAAGTTAAGTTGGAAATGGATGATGTAAAAATCACCATCAGAACAACTTTAGAAGGAAATACAACTGAAACAACATATGTTCAACAAATGCCCGCTCAAAACGCACTTCAGCAAGCAGCTCCAGTAGCAGCAGCTCCAGTAGTAGCGGTTCCCGAAGCAGCAGCGGTTGAAAATGCACATTATATTACTATAAAATCTCCAATTATTGGAACATTCTATAGAAAACCATCTCCAGACAAACCTATGTTTGTTGAAGTTGGAAAAAATATCGCTCAAGGTGATGTTCTTTGTGTAATTGAAGCGATGAAATTATTTAATGAAATTGAATCTGAAATCTCTGGTAAAATTGTAAAAGTATTGGTAGACGATATGTCTCCAGTTGAATTTGACCAACCTTTATTCTTAGTAGATCCGTCATAACATTTTTAAATTCCAAATTCCAAATTTCAAATCAGTAGATGTGGAATTTGGAATTTGTCATTTGAATTTTAAATTAAAAGAAGATGTTTAAAAAAATATTAATTGCAAATAGAGGTGAAATTGCTTTACGTATCATTAGAACATGTAAAGAAATGGGCATAAAGACAGTAGCTGTTTATTCTACTGCTGATGCTGAAAGCCTGCATGTTAAGTTTGCTGACGAAGCTGTTTGTATAGGACCGCCTCAAAGTAATTTGTCGTATTTAAAGATGTCAAATATTATTGCTGCTGCAGAAATTACAAATGCAGATGCAATTCATCCAGGATATGGGTTTCTTTCTGAAAACGCTAAGTTTTCTAAGATTT
Source organism: Flavobacterium sp. PL12 (assembly GCF_039123485.1). Taxonomy (NCBI): domain Bacteria; kingdom Pseudomonadati; phylum Bacteroidota; class Flavobacteriia; order Flavobacteriales; family Flavobacteriaceae; genus Flavobacterium; species Flavobacterium sp. PL12. The sequence goes on along the minus strand of NZ_JBANDI010000040.1, from coordinate 4,294 downwards.
GTCAAGAACATGGTATCAAGTTTATTGGTGCTTCCCCGGAAATGATTGATAGAATGGGAGATAAAGCTTCTGCTAAATCAACAATGATTGAAGCTGGAGTTCCTTGTGTACCTGGTTCAGTTGGTATTTTAGAGTCCTACGAGCAAGCTCTTCAATTGTCTAGGGAATTTGGATATCCAGTTATGCTTAAAGCAACTGCCGGTGGTGGTGGAAAAGGAATGAGAGCAGTTTGGAAAGAAGATGAATTATTAAAAGCATGGGAAGGTGCGAGACAAGAATCTGCTGCTGCTTTTGGTAATGACGGAATGTACTTAGAGAAATTAATCGAAGAACCTCGTCATATCGAAATTCAAGTTGTTGGTGATTCTTATGGAAAAGCATGTCATCTATCAGAAAGAGATTGTTCTGTTCAAAGACGTCATCAAAAATTAACTGAAGAAACACCTTCTCCATTCATGACGGATGATTTACGTCTTAAAATGGGTGAAGCTGCAGTGAAAGCTGCAGAGTTTATCAAATATGAAGGCGCTGGTACAGTTGAGTTCTTAGTGGATAAGCATCGTAATTTCTATTTTATGGAAATGAACACGCGTATACAAGTAGAGCATCCTATTACAGAACAAGTTATTGATTATGACTTAATTCGTGAGCAAATTTTAGTTGCTGCCGGAGTACCAATTACAGGTAAAAATTATTTACCAAAATTGCATGCAATCGAATGCAGAATTAATGCAGAAGATCCTTATAATGATTTCCGTCCTTCACCAGGAAAAATCACTACGCTTCATATGCCAGGAGGACACGGTGTTCGTTTAGACACTCATGTTTACTCCGGTTATACTATTCCACCAAATTATGATTCTATGATTGCAAAGTTGATTACAACAGCGCAAACACGTGATGAAGCAATTAGCAAGATGAGAAGAGCTTTAGATGAATTCGTAATAGAAGGAATTAAAACAACTATTCCATTTCACAGACAGTTAATGGATGATCCACGTTACATTGCGGGTGATTACACAACTGCTTTTATGGATACTTTTAAAATGAATGATCCAGAATAAAAATTTTCTATTATAAATTATAAAACCTTGTAGCGATACAAGGTTTTTTTTGCTCTATATAAAAGTGTAAACGTGCAATATTTACCCGATAAATTTAAAGTTTACCCACATTGCTCATAAAGGTCTTATGACAAAAATTCTATAAGTGGCTTTAATTCAGTTTGTTAAATAGGTAAACGATAGTTGTTTTGGAAATGGTATGATTATTCTATTAGGCTATACAACTTAAACAGTAAATAATCATTAAAATAAATATCATGAAAAAATTAATCTTATCAGCAGCAATCGTTTTAGGAAGTTTCGCAACATACGCATCATCAGTTCCAAATAATAATGAGATCGTGAAAACAATTAATCTTCAAGAAGAATATACTGAAGTGAAAATCGAAGAGGTTCCAGAAGCTATTTCAAAAGCATTAAAAACAGCTTATCCAGATGCAGTTTTAGATAAAGCATACATAAATGATAAAAAGGAATACAAATTAGACATTACACTAGGAGATAAAAAAGGAAACCTTTTTGCAGATGAAAATGGTAAATGGATAACAAAATAATTTAAAAAATATATTAAAACAAAATAACACATAATATGAAAAAAGTAATCTTATCAGCAGCAATAGTATTAGGAAGTTTGACAACATACGCAACAGTAATTCCTAATTTAAATCTAGTAGTAAAAAGTATTATTCTTCAAGAAGAATATACGGAAGTTAAATTAGAAGAAGTGCCAGAAGCTATAATGAAAGCTCTAAAAGTTGCCTATCCAGATGCAGTTTTAAATGCTGCATTCGTTAATGCAAAAAAAGAATATAAATTAGATGTTACTGTTGGTGAAATTAAAGGAAATCTTTTTGCTGACGAAAACGGAAAATGGATTCAACAATAAATACTGAATCTAAGCTTTACATTTTATAACAAAGATAGGTAGTAGACATTTTTATTATTATGTAGTGCAATCAATGATTTACAGTTGGTAACCAGAAAGCTACTGTTAACGCGGGTGCCTATGGGAACTGTATAAATAAGTAATTGGGAAGGTTTTTATTTTTAAAAGAGAGATTGTTCAAACAATCTCTCTTTTTTTTGCAAAAAATTGGGACAATACTATTTAAATAACTTTATTTTAGCATTAAATGTTAAAAACGATGGCTAAAATTTTATTGATCGAAGATGATGTTCCTTTTTGCAAGTTATTGGAAAAGTTTCTTGTAAAAAATTCTTACGAGGTAACGATATCATTTTCAGCATCAGAGGCGAAAACAAAGATTAAAGAAGAATCATACGATCTCATCTTAACTGATTTAAGACTTCCTGACTATGACGGAATTGAACTTATGTCAGAAATTAAAGCGGAGTGTCCAGAAACTCCTGTCCTATTAATGACGGGTTACTCTGACGTGAATACTGCTGTTAAAGCGATAAAGAACGGTGCGGCTGATTACATCTCTAAGCCTTTCAATCCTGAAGAAGTTCTGATAGTTATTTCAAATGCCTTGGTTGATAAAGGAAGTGAAAAGTCAGAGAAAGTAGAGAAAATATCTAAAAATAAAAAAGAGGTTTTAAAAGTTAAAAGTAATTCTTTCGTTCAAGGAATTTCTTCAGCCTCTAAAAAACTAGCTGAATATATACAATTAGTAAGTCCGACAAATATGTCAGTTTTGATAATTGGCGAAAGCGGTACAGGAAAAGAGGTGATTGCAAAAAGCATCCATGAAAATAGTTCGCGAAAACAAACCAACTTTATTGCAGTTGATTGTGGTTCGATTCCGAAAGAATTAGCAGCAAGTGAATTTTTTGGTCATGTAAAGGGTTCTTTTACTGGAGCAATCCAAGACAAAATTGGTTTTTTTGAAGCTGCGAATGGCGGAACAATTTTCTTAGATGAAATAGGCAATCTTTCTTATGAAAATCAAATACAACTTTTGAGAGCATTACAGGAGCGAAAAATTAAGCCAGTAGGTAGTAATAAAGAAGTAGATGTTGATATAAGAATTATAACGGCTACAAATGAAGACTTAAGAGAAGCAGTTAAAAAAGGGGATTTTAGAGAAGATTTGTACCACAGAATTAATGAGTTCTCGATACATTCTCCTTCGTTGGTAGAAAGAGAAGAAGATTTAATGCTCTTTTCAGATTTTTTCCTCGAAAAATCCAATCAAGAACTAAACAAAGATGTCATCGGATTTTCTGCTGAAGTAATTAAGATTTTCCAAAATTACAGATGGCCTGGAAACCTTCGAGAACTCCAAAATTGTATCAAGAGAGCTACACTTTTAACGCAAGGAGATTTTGTTGAGAAATCTGCACTCCCTGCTGAGTTTTTTCAAAGCGAACAATCTTTGTCTGAGGAGTTTTCTTTATCAGAAAATGAAAAAGGAACAATTTTAGAGGCTTTAAACAGAACAAATAATAATAAAACAGAAGCAGCAAAGCTGCTAAAAATAAATAGAAAAACGCTTTATAATAAGTTGAAATCTTACGGAATCAATTAAGTAATTTCCTTTTCAAGTAGAGCAAAGAGTGCGGTAATTTTAGTTTTTAAAGACGTTACTTTCTCTTCTATTTCTTCTAATTTTAAATCTTCAAGTTCTAACTGATCTAATAAATTGCTTATCTCAAAAGCCTTTATTTGTTTGAACATTGGATTTATCTTGTGTGAAATACTTTTAATTTCTTTCCTATTTGATTTTGTGACAGCGTAATCTAATAGCACTATACTCTCATTAGTACTGCTCATAAATGTCTCTAGAATCTCATTTAATGCACTTTTGTCATCTGATAAAAACGATTTTAAAGCTTTCAATGAATATGATTTTTTACCATTAGCATGATTCTTTTCTAAATCAAATTTTATAGGAATTATGGTATTGTTCCTAATTGCTTTTATAGTAGAAAGTAGTGCTTTTGGAGTATATGGTTTGCGAATTACAGTTGTAAAACCTGCTTTTTTATAGTGGTCTATCTCTAAATCACCTCTGCCAGTAACTGCTATAATAGGTTGACTTTTTAAATTTATATACGAGCCATTTTGCAACTCCTTCAAAAACACAAAGCCATCCATTATCGGCATTTGAATATCAGTAATGACGAGATCAAAATTATTTGTCTCCGCCCATTGTAGGGCATCAACTGCATTACTAAGTAATGGTTAAAATTTAATGTCGTATTTTGTTCCAAAATTAGTCAGGACAAAATTTAATTTTTCTTTGAGGTTTTCGAATGATTTATAA
>NZ_JBANDI010000039.1:0-17676 GCF_039123485.1 Flavobacterium sp. PL12 | reverse complement strand
TCTCCGATTTTAGCCAGGAAACTGGAAAATAAAACTAAAAAAAAACTATCTTAAGTTTTTGAAAAAGTTGTCTTAACAAAGGGTCGCATCATAGAGTCATAAGTAAAACTTTCTCTCCAGTTAAACAAGCTATTGGTTCTACTGGTTAAATTTCCTCTTTTTGCATCAAAAACCGTATTGAGCGTCATAATATTGGCTGCAAGTTCATTTGTAGATTATTCGGTTAATACTTTAAATCTTTTATAAATGCCCTTATTGTTGATGTAACAATATTATAAAGTAAAAATAATTTTACCAACCTCTACAGCGACTAAATTATTCTTTAAACGACTAAATGATCTGAAATGAAATTAGATTCTTATACTTATATTCTTCTTTTTTTATTATTACTATTTTTGTGAATATACTTTCCTAGATGGAAACAGAATATTGTTCGGATTGCTAATCTAGTTTCATTTCAATGATCATCTTCTTTATTTCTGCCAGATCATTAATTAAATTGTTACCTATTAAAGGGATGATCTGCTCGTCAATGTTATGACCAGAAAAATTAATTGAATTACTTTTGTTTTTAACATAATAAAAAAGAGTTGCTGGATCTATTTCAAGAAAATCAATAATAGCAATTAGGTTATTGAGACTTAACTTAATCTCACCTTTCTCAATTTTAGCATACGAACTTTGACTTATATTTAGATGATTCGCTAAATAACTTTGCGATAAGTTTTTTTCTATTCTTATTTTACGTATTCTATCCAAAATTAAATTGACCATAGCAAATGCATATTTTAGATTCTTATTTTACAAATAAACTTTCAATAAAGATTTTATTAATTCCAATAATTATAACTAACTAATAAACAAAATATCCACAAAAAAACTATACAATTATTTAAAGTACTCATATATATATATATATATATATATATATATCATAGGATATACAAATATTAAGGGCCTAAGCTTTAACAAAGTAGGTAGATTTTAAGTAAAAAGTGTTAAAATAGAAATGAAGGATATTAAATATATCCTTGCTTAATTGCTTCTTTGACTAAATTAGAATCATCAGTCACCCCAAAAACATTTTTCATTTTAATGATTCGTTTCTGAATAGCGCTAGCGGAAATGTTAATAATTTGCTCTAAATCTTTTATTTTAAAACCTTTAGATAAATACATTAAAATTTGACGGTTATGATCTTCAATCATTATTTCTTTTTTCCAAATATCTTGGATACAATTTCTCACTAAGGGACTATGATACTTATTGCCCCTCAATACATCGATTACTATCTCTGCAATGTTATGGGGAGTTATATCATTCTTAATAATCAATCCTTCTGGTCGTATTTTTTTTAAAATTTCATATATGACAATAATCTCTGTATGAGCAGTAATTATGATGATTTTACAATCTGGCATTACCTTTCTAACAAATAATGCTAAATCACTTCCCGATAAAAGTGATTGCTCTTCATAACGTGGTAATCCCCTATCAATAATTGCCAAATCATAATATGAAGGAGAAGCCGAGCCCGCATTCATAATAGCACGATAGGCTTCTTCACAGCTGTAAGCCTTTATGAAATTCAAATGATCTTTTTGTAATCCGTCTTTCATCAGTGCATTTTCATATCCCTGGACCGTCATCGGATGATCATCTACTAAAAGTATATTCATGAATTATTTAATTCAAAGATTAACAAAATAGGCAGTTTTTCAACCCCCTAAAAAAAAATGGCTTCAATAAATTGCGGTACTCTAATTCAATATTTCCCAATGCAGTTCTCATTTACAATTATTAGCGACAACGATCAAACAACCAAACAAACGCTTGATCTTTTCGAAAATTTCCCCAATTATTTCTGTGCTGGAATTGCTAAAGATAGTCAATCAGGAGTAAATCAAATTATAAAACTAAAACCACAATTGGTTATTATAAAAATTCCTATCAAAATTAATGAGAGGAATATGCTGTTGGAAACAGTAGCCGAATTATTTCAATATATCGAAACAATCCCCTATTTCATAGGAATGGCAGATTCCGCTGATTCCGCCTTAACAGCCTTACAATCTGGTTTCTCAGATTATATCGTAAACTCATTAAGTCTTCATCAATTAGGAAAAAGCCTTTTCAAATTTGAAAAAAGAACACCGCCAAATCTCGTTTCTAATATATGTATAAAATCATATAGTGATTATCAATTTGTGAACTTACAGGAAATCGTGTATCTAAAAGCCGATAATAATACAACTGACATAAAACTGCAAAATAACAAAATTATAAATGCCTACAAAACATTAAAGCATTTTGAAAATTTACTTCCTTTTTATTTTCTTCGGATACACAAAAGTTATATTGTAAATATTAATCACGTTTCTCGAATTCATTATAGTAAATCAAAATGCTATCTAAATTATAATGAAATTTTGCCGTTTTCTTTAAACTATAGGTACAATGTCGATGTTATCATACGAAAAATCAATATTTAACTTTCTTTTTTTGTCAGCCAGCAGCAAATTTTAATTCTTCTATTCATCTTAAATAGGAGCTTTCCCCATCCTGATTTACCATTTTACTATCCTAATGGGTATGCTCACTATACAATATTCTATTTTAAAAATTTAACCAATTTTAGTCTGTTAATTTGCCCTGATACTAATCGATTAGATCAACGGAGGCTTCTAAAATAAATTATTGAGAATGGGGAAAATCTGCTTTTAAAGCCGTGTCATTCTCATTAGTACAGAATGGCTGCTTCCCAGCTTTTTCTACAAAAAAGGCAACTGCTTTTACAGCGTTGCCAATAAAACTATATAAAACTTTTAAATCATTTTTTTATGAAAAAACTACTATTTATGACAGGCTGTATGTCTATTGCTGTTACTATATCTTCTTGTACTACTGATAATATTGAAGATACCGCCAAAGAAAAATCAAACAATTTAAATAAAATTTCGGTATCAACAACAACCGAAATTTTACCTGGGGTGGATGATAAGGATAAAACCAAAACATAAAAAACCCTAAATAAACCAGGCAATAGACTAAAAAATATTTTGTCTGGTTTTTAATCTTTATTTTTGGTGAGATTTAAAATTTTAACAAAATTGAAAACAAAATTAAAGATAGTTACGTTGGTTAATTTACTACTCTTGATAGGATCTTGTCAGGAAAAGAATATTGAAGTTGATAAACGAAACTATATCCTGACACTTTCGAAAAAAATTCAGGCAAATTCTTTCGAACCTAATCAAGAAGTAAAATACTTGGATATTATATCTCAAGAATTGCAGAATCAAAAAAACGATTCGATTACCAGAAATCTCTATTTTAAAATTGCCATTAGATATTATAATCTAAATTCACTAGATAAGTATCAAAATGTAGTAACAAAGGTTCATCAACTATCAATAAAGAAAAAAGACTCTTCTCATATAGCAAAGTCACTGTACTATTTGGGCGACTATTATGATGATAAATCAAACATAGACAGCGCTTTTAGCTACTATTCTCAGTCCGAAAAGTTATACCGAAAAATTAAAGACACTACAAATACCGCTAAAACAATACTATACAAATCGGGAATATTATTTGATGCTGGAAATTTTACTGAAAGTGAAATTGAAACGGTAAACGCTTTGAGATTACTTACGAAAACTAATAATACAAGATTAATATACGAAAGCTATAATTTAATAGCGCTTACATTAAAAGAACTCAATAATTGTAAAAAATCGTTAGAATACTTTGACTTAGCTCTAAAACAATTAGATAAACTGGAAAACGAAAATTATCCTAAAGATAAAATTGTAAAGTCTAGAATAGCTTGCTACAATAATATGGGCCGAGTCTATGAAAAAATGGAAAACTATCTGCAAGCAATAGAGCTATATAACGGAGCTTTAAAAACAAAGGGATTGAAACAAACTTACCCAAAATCATACGCAATGTTACTAGATAATCTTGGATATTCAAAAATGAAAGCTAATGAGTATTACGGTGTTGATAAAATCTTGTTTGAATCATTAAGAATAAGAGACAGTCTCCAGACGGAAATAGGTATAGTGTCAAGTAAAATAAACATAGGCCACTATTATCTCATCAAAAGAGATACTAGTAAAGCTTTAGCTTACCTAAAAGAAGGATATATATTATCTAGAAAAATAAAAAGCAGTTCACATACGGTTCAATCTCTAAAAATATTGATGGAGAGTGATTCCAAAAACAAGAATTATTATACCAAGATATATATAAAGATTAATGATAGTTTACAAGAGACTGAAAGGCTGACCCGCAATAAATTTGCTCGAATTGCTTACGAAACGGATCAAAAAGAGGCAAAAATTGAAATTCTATCAAAGCGTAATACTTATATAATTATTGCATCTATTGTTGTTTTTATTCTTTTAATAGCTTTATTCTTGATATACCGGCTTAAGTCAAAAAATAAAGAATTGCTTTTTACACAGGAACAACAAAAAGCCAACGAAAGAATATATCAGCTGATGTTAGTTCAGCAGTCTCAAACTGAAAAAGCGCGAAGTGAAGAAAGAAACCGAATAGCTATGGAATTACATGATGGTATAGTAAATAGTATTTTTACAATTCGATTCAATTTAATGCAATTAAAACCAGACCAAGAAGACCAAAAGACATTATTGGTAAAAGAACTTGAAAAAACAGAAAATGAGATACGAAAAGTTTCTCATGAATTAACGCAAAACCTCCTTTTTGAAGACAACAATTTACCCGAAATAATAACCAATTTAGTAGCATCACAGCAGAATAAATTCAACACAAAATTTGATATCACAATTGATAAATATATCGACTGGTCAACAATTCCAAGTGCTTCAAAAATACATATTTATCGTATCATGCAAGAAGCACTCCACAATATCAATAAGTATTCAAAAGCAAAAAAATGCTTTATAATCCTTTTAAAAACAGGGGATAAAATAATAATCCGAATTTGGGATAATGGTATAGGTTTTAATGCGGAAAAGATAAAACAAGGTATTGGATTAAAAAACATCAAAGAAAGAACAAAAGCGCTAAATGGTGAATTAAAAATTAATTCAAAAATTGGAGAAGGTACTACAATCGAGATTGTTATTTAGGAAGTGTACTTAGATGTATTTATATACATATAAAATCATTAATGTCCGATAAAAAATGAAAACGCATGATTATATTTTTTATCTATTTGATTATCATTGTTTTATTTTTTATTTTCTGTGTTTTTCAAAAAACAGGTTACAAAATAAATGATAGTTGTTCTGTTTCAGCTTTGTCAATTATCCAATCCTTTTCTGGATTTTCTAAAAACTTCATCAAATTGATGTAATTGAAAAGATGAATTTTACAAAAACTAACCAAATTTGAAAATGCCCAACTGCGCTTTAGTCTTTTTTTGACCACTGCTAATAGCAGGTTAACTATCAAAACACAATAAATCTGTATTTTAATGGCATTTTCATTATCTCCCAAGAAATATTTCAATGGAAAATTTTGTTTTAGTTGTTTGAATAATAACTCTATTTGCCATCTTGTTTTATACAAAGCCGCAATTAAATCGGCACGTAATTCAAATAAATTTGTTAAAAACTCAAATTCTCGTTTGTTTACCCGGTCATAAAACCTCACTTTTCTCAATCTTAACTTTGATATTTCTTTTCCTTTTTTTACATCAATTTCAATAATTTCATCTTCTAAAATACCGTTATGAATTCGTTCACCAATATCTAGTTTTTCGATACTTATATACGATGCATTGTCTTTTATTCGAGTTACAAATCCTGTTTTTTGAGCAGTAAAATGCTCAAAAGCCTTGTAATCATTATATCCTTTGTCAAAAACATAAATAGTATTTTCATCGCATTTCAATTTTTCTAAAAAATTATGGTCGTGTGTTTTAGCTTCGCTGAACCAAACCAAACTCGGAACCATTTCATCAGCATTAACAACCGTATGCAATTTAATTCCTCCTTTTCTTTTTCCACTTTTGGGATTTCTTCCTACGCAACCCATTATCTCTTTGAACAAGCTAATTGTTGAACTATCAAAAATTTTGACCTGCTTATTTATAACATCCTTAATGCGGCTGTCCGATAAAAAACCACCATATTGTTTTAGTAGTTGATGATAAATATTTTCAAAAACCAAAACATCTCTTTTCTTATTTGCATCAGATAAAGTACTCCTTTTAGGAATATGATTTAACTGAAAACTACTTGTTTTACCTGACAAACCAAGCATTGCTCCAGATATTTCTCTAAGTGATGTACACTTTGAGAAAGAACAAAAAAGCATACTTATCAAATGGTCTTTTGTAGTAAATCGCTTTGTATAGCGGTCTGATTCACATTTTTTGACTTCCTTTTTTATTATAGAATCGTCTATTAAAGAAATCAGCTGTCCGAAAACAGATTTACTAGAAAAATAATTACTTTTACCCATCGTATTTTGTATGTCGAAACACAAATTTACGATTCATTTAAAGAAGCCATCTTTTTGGCTTCTTTTTTTATTTAATTATATCGGACAACAATGAATAATTTTATTAAATTGCTACAATTTAATTCTAAATTTAACTACATTTGACTTTAATTAAACATGAATTGTTATGTTCATTAAAATCAAATTAAGTAAATAATAATATTATAATTTAGCTGTAAAATTAATTCATTTAGTTTTGTGGCAAAATCGTGTCAAAGTAGGTTATAAATTTAGGCAAATGCAGCATAGATAAGGGTTCAGCCGATTAAGTTCGAATCCTGCTCTGCCTTTTCTTCAAGTTTTTTACTTACAAGTCCTTAAATTCTTTTTCAAAACTTCTACGTATTATAAATACAAATTTTCCAACGCAAGCTTGAAGTGCATCATACATTGAAAAATCAATAGTGGTATCGCCTTCTCGTTTAACCGCATCTACTTGCTTCAAGCCCACATCGCGATTCCCATATCCGCAGCAAAATCACAAAAGATGGTTTTTCTTTCAACATAAAATTTAAAAGTTAATAAAGACCCTTTTTTTTTACATCATTATTTACACTACAATTAGCAATTTATTTACAACTAAAAATTAAGAGCAAAAAATATATTCAGGTAGGTGCTATTTCCGTAAAAAAAGGTTGGTGTATTGATGAAAAAACAGCTGTGAAAAAATTAGGAATTGTATCTATAAAGTTTTTTTTTAAGTATCTGAATTACAATGCTAAACAAGATTAAATCATCTTTTTTAATCGAAATTGGATGATCAATAGTATTGGAATTAGCAGCATAAATGATAACAATATCTAATTCTAAATATTTACGGTAAACGTTTCAAATCCTTTACAAAAAATCGAAATTTGTTCATACAGCGCTATTAAACTGGATGGGTCAGATCCACATTTTCCGAAATGAATAATTATTCTCCATTTCCTTAGAATCAGTAATAGTGAGAAATTAAAAGCCAAACTCCCGCTTTAAAGGACATCTACTATCTTCAATGATCATCTTAAATAGTTTTACATGAAGATTTAAATAACAGATCGCCATGAAGCCATTCACTTTCGACCAAATACCTGTAATGATGAACAAGATTCATGATAAATTGGACTATTTAGAAAAACTTATTTTAAGAATTTCTACTGTTGAAGAAAATAAGGAAGAACTTCTAAACATTCAAGAAGCATCAAAACTTTTAAATCTATCGGTATCAACAATCTATAGTAAAGTATGTAAAAGGGAAATCCCATTTAATAAACAAGGTAAACGCATTTATTTTTACAGGCATGAGTTAATGAAATGGATTAAGTCTGGTCGAGTAAAAACTTATTTCGAAATCCAGAATGATATTGAAAAGAGGTCAAAAATCTAAAGTTAATACTAGATTTTTGACCTCTTTTCTTCTTACCCCTAATCTCTAAGTAATCCCCATCATACATGACCAAGTTTTTTTTATATTTATGTTAATGATGTAATCAACATCCAAAGTTTATAACTATTTTTGTGCAAACAACTCCCATGAGTTATGTTATCTTAATAAGGATACTTTGTTTAGTTTTGCGATAGTTTGCTTTAAATTGTACCATAATTGTACCACAAAGGTTTAAAACGCCATTAAAGTAAGGAAAGTTATTTTCTGTATTGGCAAATAAAAAAAGATTTTTTAAACCTTTAAGAACTAAATATAGTAAGCAGTGAGCCGATTACAATTTCTAATCGGCTCATGTTTTAATTTAAATAGTGATGTGTGACATCGCTCCAATAGTAATAAACTAAATTACTGTATTGAAATTTAGACTTTCTTTATCCCCTATCTGCGCCATCGCTCTTTCCGCTATTGCAGTAATCGACAACGACGGATTTACTCCTGGATTTGATGATATCATTGCTCCGTCTATAACAAACATATTATCATAACCAAAGACTTCATTATTTTTATTAATTACTCCGTGCGAACTATCTTTTCCCATTACTGCGCCGCCTAAAACATGAGCTGTTGAAGGAATTCCAGCGATAGATTCTAGTACGAATGAAGTAGGAACTCCATCAATAATTTCACTATACTTTTTAGTTAAGGCAATGGATTCTGGAATATAAGCGCTTGGCTTTACTCCTTTTCCAACTGAGGATGACATGCCTCCAAAGACATTAGTTTTGAATTTCAAAGTACTGTCTATCGATTGCATAAACAATAAAACTACGGTACTTTTTGACCAACTATTAACAAAATAGATTTTGAAATAACGCAACGGAAAACTAAAAACTTGCTTAGTCATGTTTACTAAGCGAGTCAGCGTGTTTTTACCATTCGATAAAGGAAGATGTAATAATTTCCAAAAACCAGATCCTTCTGAGTATCTTACAATCTCAAGATGGCTATTGTCATCTGTATGTAACAAACTTCCGATCGCAACTCCTTTTGACACATTTTTACTTTTATCGAGAGTAGAAACGCTAATTAGGGTTTCATTGTTGGTACGGATATCTTCTCCTAATTTATCTGATAAAAATGGTAATGATTTGGGCTTTAGTTTTAGTAATAATTTCACAGTTCCTAAAACTCCGCCTGAAAAGATAATCCCTTTTGAAGTAAATTCTTTTTTATTTTTAAAATAACTAGTGCTTGATTTAACATAGACTTTATATCCAGTAGAACCATTATTAGCATCAATAGGCAAAACATTATAAACTTCATTCTCCGCAAGGATTTCTGCGCCTAAATTTTGCGCTAAGTAAAGGTAATTTTTATCTAAAGTATTCTTAGCATCGTAACGACAGCCTGTCATACATCCTCCGCAAAAATTGCAACCAGCTCTTTCTGGACCTTTGCCATCAAAATAAGGATCTTGCACCTTAACTCCCGGTTTTCCAAAGAATACAGCAACTTCCGGATTTTCAAATTGATCTTCCTTTCCTAACTTTTTGGCTAATTCTTTTAAAGCTAAATCACCATCAAATAATTTTGGATTTCGAGCCGCACCGAGCATCGTTAATGCCGTTTTGTAAAATGGTTTGAGTTCATTTTCCCAATCGGCTAATTCACTCCAGCTTCCTGATTTGTAAAATGATGTTTTAGGAACTGGTAAAGTATTTGCATAAACTAATGATCCACCGCCAACTCCTGTTCCCGATATAATAACGACATGCCTAAAGATACTCATCTTCATTATACCGAAAAATTTGATTGAAGGAAACCACAACCATTTGCGAAGATTCCAATTTGTTTTAGCAAAGTCATTCGGTTTGTACCACTTGCCTTTCTCGACTACTAAAACTTTATATCCTTTTTCAGATAATCTCAAAGCACTAACAGATCCGCCAAATCCACTCCCTATAATTATATAATCAAAATCGTATTGCATGCTGTTTATTTTATATGTCGAAAATACGGAATAAAAACGAAATAATATGCATGCATACTAAAATTCAATTAATTGAAATAAATTTTTAATTATGAATTTCTAAATCTTTTAGTGAAAGAACATTTCTTTGTAACAACAACCACCAATTACTTTTTAAATTATCACTTTGTTCAATTTTTTAGAAATTAAGTCATACCTTAAATTATTTTATTAGTTTCTATTCACTCGGTAGAGCGATCGCTAAAAAATAATTTTTTATAAACCATTTCGTAAGTTGGAACATCAACTTCATATTTTTGAGCTTCATTAATAACGAACCCAGTTAAAGATTCCAACTCGTTCTTCCGTAACGCAATAAAATCTCGATGCATAGAGGAAGTTGCATCATGCGGCGACTTTTCAAGCTTTAGAATACTTTGCATAATTATATCTTCAGGAAGATTCAGTCCTTTAACAGCAGCAAGTAATGTAATTTCATTTAACAGAGAAAAGTACAACTCTCTACTAGCTTTATTCTTTAAAATATCACCTATATTTTCGTTTAGATAAGATGTTGCAGAAGCAAGCGCAGATATAAAAACAAATTTCTCCCAGATAACTTCATCAATATTTTCTACTAAATAACTTTCAATACTTGCAGTTTTAAAAATGCTTTGCAATTTATTTAAAGTAGTTAGAGATGCCATTGTAGAACCAAAAAAAAGCTTTTCATAAACTCCTTTTTTTTTAATGATACCTGGGGAAAGTATCATTGCTACAACGTAAACGCATCCTTGCAAAACTTCATTTTCAGGAAACAATTCACTAATTCTTTCTGATGCATCAACTCCATTATACAACGGAAGAATCACTGTATTTTTTGTGATACACTTTTTTATCGAATTTAAACTTTCCTCAATATCATACGTTTTTGTAGCACAAATAAGAAAATCTAATTTGCCAATAACTTCAGAATCATTGGAAACTACAAATGGAAAAGCAATAATTTCATCAGAATCAGTAATAATCTTTACGCCATTTTTAGCAATAACTTTCTGTGTTTCACCTCTTGCTATAAACACTACTTCAACTGAGTCAGATTTGTAATATTCTTTAGCTAATAATCCGCCAAAATAGCCTCCCACTCCACCCATTCCCAAAATTCCAATTCTTGTTTTCATAAAAAATATAACTCAGTTTCTTGTAAAATTTCTACAATTTGTTCACTTCAAAAGTACTAAATCTTTAACATAAAGTTCTAAACTGTTGTATCGAAAGAATAAATCAAAATGGTAACTTTGCTTCCTACAATTTGGAATTTGCAAAAAACTATGCTAGATAAAGATAATACCATTGAAGTTCAAGGCGCTCGTGTTCACAATCTCAAAAATATCGATGTTTCTATTCCCCGTGAAAAACTAGTCGTAATTACTGGACTTTCAGGCTCTGGAAAATCATCATTAGCTTTCGATACTATATATGCGGAAGGCCAGAGACGTTATGTTGAAACATTTTCAGCTTATGCAAGACAGTTTCTAGGTGGTTTAGAGCGTCCAGATGTGGATAAAATTGATGGACTTTCACCAGTAATTGCAATCGAGCAAAAAACTACCAGTAAGAGTCCTCGATCTACTGTAGGCACAATTACCGAAATTTACGATTTTTTGCGTTTGCTTTATGCTCGTGGTGCTGATGCATACAGTTACAATACTGGAGAAAAGATGGTTTCCTACTCTGATGAGCAAATTAAAGATTTGATTATTCAGGATTTTACTGGAAAACGCATTAACATTTTGGCACCAGTAATTCGTGCCAGAAAAGGACATTATGCGGAGCTCTTCCAACAAATTGCAAAGCAAGGTTTTCTAAAAGTAAGAGTGAATAATGATATTCTTGATATTACTTTAGGAATGAAATTAGACCGTTATAAAACCCACGATATCGAAATTGTAGTTGATAGAATGGTTATTGACGACACTGCCGAAAACGAAAAGCGATTGAGTGAGAGCATCAATACAGCCATGCATCACGGTGAAAATGTATTAATGGTTTTAGACCAAGATACAAATGAAGTGCGCTATTTTAGTAGAAATTTAATGTGTCCAACAACTGGAATATCATATCAGAATCCGGAACCAAACTTATTTTCATTTAACTCGCCAAAAGGAGCTTGCTCACATTGCAACGGTTTAGGATCTGTAAATGAAATCAACGCAAAAAAAATTATTCCTAATTCTAAACTTACTATTAAAGCAGGTGGTTTTGCACCTCTAGGTGAATATAAAAGTTCTTGGATTTTTAAGCAATTAGAAATCATTGGTGAAAAATATGGTTTTAAATTAACGGACGCAATCGAAAAAATTCCAGCGGAAGCGATGGAAATGATTTTGAATGGTGGTAAAGAAAAATTTACTGTCAACTCTAAAGATTTAGGAGTGGCTCGAGAATACAAAATTGATTTTGAAGGAATTTCAAATTTCATCAAAAATCAATTTGAAGAAAGTGGCTCTACAGCCATTAAAAGATGGGCTAAGGAATTTATGGACGAAGTAAAATGTCCTGTTTGTGAAGGTTCTAGATTAAAAAAAGAAGCTTTATTTTTTAAAATAAACGAAAAGAATATATCTGAATTGTGCGATATGGACATTTCAGATTTAACAGCTTGGTTCAAAGATTTAGATCGTCATCTATCTGACAAACAAAAGCGTATAGCAACTGAAGTAATCAAAGAGATTAAGGATAGATTAAACTTCTTAATGAACGTAGGTTTGGATTATTTGGCGTTAAGCCGAAGTTCAAAATCACTTTCTGGCGGTGAAGCACAACGCATCAGATTAGCTACTCAAATTGGTTCGCAGTTAGTTGGCGTTTTATATATTCTCGATGAACCAAGTATTGGTTTACACCAAAGAGACAATGACAAATTGATTCATTCCCTCGAACAATTACGCGATATTGGAAACTCAGTTATTGTGGTCGAACATGATAAAGACATGATTGAACGTGCCGATTATGTTATTGATATAGGTCCAAAAGCAGGTAAATATGGTGGAGAAATCATTAGTAAAGGAACTCCAGCCGAAATATTAAAGCATCATACGATTACAGCAATGTATATGAATGGCGAAATGAAAATTGAAGTACCAAAAAAGCGTAGAGAAGGAAACGGGAAGTTTTTGAAATTGACTGGAGCAACAGGAAATAATCTTAAAAATGTTTCTATTGAACTGCCTTTGGGAAAAATGATTTGTGTTACAGGAGTTTCTGGAAGTGGAAAATCTACTTTAATTAATGAAACATTATATCCTATTTTGAATGCTTATTATTTTAATGGAGTTAGAAAACCAAAACCATACAAAAAAATTGAAGGATTAGAACATATCGATAAAGTAATTGATATTGATCAAAGTCCTATTGGTCGTACTCCTCGCTCGAATCCCGCAACCTACACTGAAGTTTTTACAGAAATTAGAAATCTGTTTACTATGACTTCTGAAAGTATGATTAGAGGATATAAAGCGGGACGTTTTAGTTTTAATGTAAAAGGCGGACGTTGTGAAACGTGTGAAGGATCTGGTGTTCGTACTATCGAAATGAACTTTCTACCAGATGTTTATGTGGAATGTGAAACCTGTCAAGGAAAACGTTTTAATAGAGAAACATTAGAAATTAGATATAAAGGAAAATCAATTTCAGATGTGTTGAATATGACAGTTGATGAAGCAGTTCCCTTTTTTGAATTGATTCCGAAGATTTATAGAAAAGTAAAAACGATTCAGGATGTTGGTTTGGGATACATAACTCTTGGCCAGCAAAGCACAACGCTCTCTGGTGGTGAAGCACAGCGAATCAAACTAGCAGGAGAATTATCGAAGAAAGATACAGGAAATACCTTTTATATACTCGACGAACCTACAACAGGATTACATTTTGAAGACATTAGAGTATTAATGGAAGTGATTAATAAACTAGTCGATAAAGGAAATACTATTTTAATTATCGAACACAATATGGACGTAATTAAATTAGCAGATTATATTATTGACATAGGTCCAGAAGGTGGAAAAGGCGGCGGACAACTTATTGCTAAAGGAACCCCAGAAGAAGTTGCAAAAAGCAAAAAAAGCTATACTGCAAAGTATTTGAAAAATGAGTTGAAATAAGAAGTGATAATACAATCAAGTTTTTAAAATCAAACCGGTTTTAATTCCCCTCCTTTGGAGGGGTGCCCAGAGGACGGAGTGGTTTTTAAAGTCGTTCTATTAAGTACTTAATTTGATTTAAAGATAATAAAATCACCAGATCGAGACAATTCTTTTAAATGAATCACAAATTGAATATTAGAAGTATTTCTTAATTACTAATAGTATCAGCAAATTAACTATAAGCTTCCAAAATAAGTAAAACTAAATCACAGTACTTTAGATTCATTTAGCTAACGCGAAAAACAAGCAGCTATAACTACAAAACTTACAATCGATAATGAGATGATCGATAAGAGGTAAAAAAGAGCTACTTTAGTAAACTGGACCCTAGCCCAGATAGCAATAGAAATCCCACACTTTTGGGCGTGGATTGAAATGTATAGCTGGAAATAGCTCCAAAAAAATAAATATTAAATTATATTGTAGAAAATGAGATTAGAAGACTTTGATAATGATGAGGATAAAGTAATCCAAGATAGATTAAAACAAAAAACTTGGAACGAGATTAGAACAAACGATAGTTGGGCGATTTTTAAAATAATGGCAGAGTTTGTTAATGGTTACGAAACTATGGGACGCATAGGACCTTGCGTGACTATTTTTGGGTCAGCGAGAACAAAACCGCAAGATCCTAATTACTTACTAGCTGAAAAAATAGCCTTTAAAATTAGTAAGGCCGGTTACGGAGTAATTACTGGCGGTGGACCTGGAATTATGGAAGCGGGTAATAAAGGAGCACATTTAGGTGGTGGTACTTCGGTAGGACTTAATATTGAATTACCTTTTGAACAGCATTTCAATCCGTACATTGATGGCGATAAAAACCTGAATTTTGATTATTTCTTTGTTCGAAAAGTGATGTTTGTAAAATACTCTCAAGGTTTTGTAGTAATGCCTGGAGGTTTTGGAACAATGGACGAACTTTTTGAAGCTATTACGTTAATTCAAACGAAAAAAGTAGCTAAATTTCCAATCATTTTAGTTGGAACCTCTTTTTGGTCGGGATTGATTGATTGGATTAAGAATGTTTTAGTAGAGAGAGAAGCGACTGTAAGTCCAGAGGATTTGAACTTATTTAAAATAGTTGACGATGCTGATGAGGTTGTTGATATTTTAGATAAATTCTATAAAAAATATGATTTGTCCCCGAATTTTTAAATTTAAGTAGAGAAGAATGCTTTAATGATTGAATCCATTTTAATTCCATTAAATTCAAATTATTCATAAAGAGCTCGATATTGTTTCGGGCTCTTTTTTTTACCCCCTATTTTTCACTTTTATTATTTTCATTGAGCACCAATTTTTTTTTAAATTTATAGCTATTAATTAAGTACATTTAAATCTATAATATTTAATTGTATTTACTTGAAATCATATTTAAATTTCGGTATTTTGTTTATTGCGTTACTAGCTTTCTCAAAGCAGTATGCACAGCATCGCTCTACAATGAATGTAGAAATGAATTCAGAGAAAAAAACACTTATTGTAACGCAAGAACTACTGTTTTTTAATGAGTCTAAAGATACTTTAACTACGATCGTTCTTAATGACTGGAATAATGCTTATTCTAATAAATACGCCTTTAGCAAAAAGGTTTTCTGATGAATTTTACCGAGGTTTTCATTTAGCCAAAGAAGAAGAACGAGGGAGCACTAATGAACTGAGGATAGTAGATTTAAGCAATCAATTAGTAACGTGGGAACGCACATATAAAAATCCAGATTACATAACAATTAAATTAAATCAGCAATTACTTCCTAACCAAAAAATAACATTGAAACTTTCTTACGTTTCAAAAATCCCAAGTGATAAGTTTACAAAATTTGGTTACAACAATAACGGCACAATTGGACTTAAAAACTGGTTCCTAACACCCGCGAGATATAAAAATCATGCTTTTGTAAAAAACAGTAACAACAACTTAGATGACATTGCTAACGCCATTTCTGACTTTGCGATTTATTTAAAATTACCTAAGCCACTAGCTGCTACCACTGATTTAAATAGCGAAAAACTAAGTGATGAAAATGGATTTACAAGCTATAAATTTTCAGGAGAAGATCGAACAGATTTTAACATAATAGTCGAACCTAATATCACTTTTAAAAGTTATACTAACGCTTCAATTGAAGTTCTTACAGATTTGAAAGACAATAAATTAAACGATATACAAAAAGCTATTGCAATTGATCGTATTGTTACATTTTCTAAAAATTTAATAGGATCTTATCCTTATGAAAAAATAGTAGTTTCTCAAACAAGTTATGAACGAAACCCTTTTTACGGATTAAATCAACTACCCTCTTTTCTTAGTCCATTTCCAGATGAATTCATTTACGAAATAAAATTCCTTAAAACGTATTTGAACGAGTTTCTAAAGTCAAGCTTACATTTAGATCCTCGAAAAGACAATTGGATTTACGATGGAATCCAAGTATATGCAATGATGAAATATATCGATGAATATTATCCTGAAACTAAAATGATGGGTAGTATTTCAAAGATAAAACTGCTTAAAAGTTTCAACTTAACAAATATTGAATTCAACGAGCAATACAGCTATTTTTACATGTTAATGGCGCGAAGAAATCTAGATCAGCCACTTGGCAGTCCAAAGACAAGTTTAATTAAATTTAACGAGCAGATAGCAAGTAAATATCGAGCCGGCTTAAGTATTCGGTTTCTTGATGATTATTTACAAAACAACACTGTTTCAAACAGTATTGCTAAATTTTATAAAGAAAGCAACACAAAGCAGATTTCAAGCGATGATTTTGAAAGAATCTTAAAAGCCAATACTACTAAAGATATTGAATGGTTTTTCAACACTATTATTAATTCGAGAGCAATTATCGATTATAAGTTCTCAAGTGTAACCAATACAAAAGACAGCATTACTATCTCTGTAAAAAATCGTACTGGCGCACAAATTCCTATCCCTTTATACGGAACAAAAAAAGGAGAAATCGTTTTCAAACAATGGTTAGATATTGACGCTTGCGATAGCACTTTTACTATTGCTAGGAATACAGTAGACAAAATAGTATTAAACTTAAAAAATGAGGTGCCAGAGTATAATTTGAGAAATAACTGGAGGAAATTAGATGGCTTTTTTCCAAATAACCGTCCTGTAAAGTTCGTTTTTATGAAAGACTTGGAGGATCCCTATTACAATCAAGTTTTATATGTTCCTTCGATTGGCTACAATTTGTATGATGGTTTAACGCCTGGTCTCCGCTTACATAATAAAACGATATTAGAGAAACCTTTTATATTTGACATCAATCCCTCCTACTCAACAAAATCAAATAATTTATCTGGCTCTGCTTTGATTGCAGTTAATCAAAATTTTAGAAACAGTAGACTATTCAATGCACGATATTCCTTGAGCACCTCCTATTTTCATTACGCAGAGGACGCAACCTACTTGAAATTAAATCCGACCGTACAATTGCGTATTCGACAATCAAATTTTAGAGATAATAGAAAGCAATTAATTTTGTTTAGACAAGTAATGGTAAATAAAGAAAAAAGTGAATTATGTGAATCAAGGGTTGAAAAAATGACAAAAAAAGAAAGAAATAACTTTCAAATAATTAGTTTAATAGTCTGAAAATCAGTATATTTAAAGTGTA
>NZ_JBANDI010000038.1:0-18001 GCF_039123485.1 Flavobacterium sp. PL12 | reverse complement strand
TTGGTTGTTTAGCGACTTCAAGATACTGAATTTCAGTATCTTGACCAATATCTAAGTCATTTATTTTACTTTAAATAATTACACCCAACGGGTTAATTAAAAATATTTTTATCCATTCATTAAAAGTATTTTTTACTAATTACTGTTGCTTTTCATAATTTAAATAAAAAATAAAAAGTTTGCAATTTGAAAACTTAAAGGTATATTTGTCAAATGAAAATTCTTGTAAAGAAAACAATTTTATTTAATATCGAAAAATATCCAATTGCAAAAACGCAATTGTTAATTTGGTATAACGAATTTACAAAACTAAATTTTAAAAATTTCAATGAGCTGAAGAGTGTTTATGGAAATGCCAGTATTGTAAATAATGATAGAGTTGTTTTCAATATAAAAGGAAATGATTTTAGATTAGTTGTTTCGATAAATTTTGTGCAAACAGCTTGTTACGTAATTTGGTTCGGTACTCATAAAGAGTATGATAAAATTAATGTTGAAACCGTGGTTTTTGATACAACGATTTTAAATAATAAAAAACAATAACTATGAACTGGAAAGTATTAAAAACAGAAGGAGATTATAATAAAGCTTCGATCAGATTAATGGAGCTATTTCACGCAAAACCCAACACCGTAGAAGGCGATGAACTAGACTTACTTTTAGTTTTAGTGAAAGATTATGATGATAAGCATTATCATTTACCAGAACTTGATGCGTTAGAAGTTATAAAATACAAAATGGAAGAAATGGGTTTGAAGGCAAAAGACCTTGAACCAATTATAGGAAGTAAAGGACACGTTTCGGCAATACTTTCTGGAAAGCGTGAAATTACATTAAAAATGGCTCAAAAATTAAAAAATTATTTCAGTATTCCAGCTGAAGTTTTTCTTCATAGTGTTTAAATCTAGAAGGATGGATTTTTAATTCTCGCAATTTTTTCTACACTGCTACTGAAGTCAAACCTTTTAAAAACCTCTATAGTTTTAAAAACGAACTTATTATCTATAAAAAATAATTGATTTACAAGTGACTAAAAAGTTAAGTTAATCACGATAAAAATCAATCTCCTTTCAGTGCCAAAATAATAGAGGCGTTTTAGACTCTTGATCCCGACCATTCGGGTTGTTGGAACAGGCACGGATTGCAAATCCGCGCTATCAGGTTTATTTTTCGTCTTTCAGACGCAACGCAGCCTTCGCTGTTATCCGTAGCAATATTATTCGTAATGATGTCTACATTTCACAATTTGAATTTCATCATCGATAAATCTGTAAATTAATCTATGTTCATCATCAATTCTTCTTGACCAAAATCCAGCATATTTGTGCTTTAATGCTTCTGGTTTTCCTATTCCTTCAAAAGGGTTTCTTGAAATATCTTTGAGTAGATCATTAATTTTTTTAACTTTCTTCTTGTCAATTTTTTGCCAATACAAATAATCTTCCCAAGATTCATCGACAAATACATATTTCATATTATTCCTCAATTAAATCTTTAGAAAACGCCTTTCCACTCTTAAATTTGTCAATAGCAGAATCTAACCTACTTTCGTTTATTCTGTTTGATAATTCATAATTTGTTGCAATTAGTGAATTATATTCTTCAAGTGAAATAACAACAATCCCCGAATCTTTTCCACGATTTATAATTAGAATTTCAAAGTTTATTGCTACTCTGTCAAAGTAAGATTTAATATCTTTTCTGAAGTCTGAAATATTTGTTACAATCATGATAGTTATAATTTGTACAAGTATATGTACAATATTTTGATTTTTATCAATATTTGTCAAATTATTACAGCTTACTTATACATACATACGTTATAAAGTAGAGTCAATAGATCCACTTTTGAATGGATAGACGAAATTTAAAATTATTATTTACTCGCGCTTCAAATATAAAATTGTTTTTCAAAAGTAATTCTATTCAACAGAATAGCTTTACAGAAGAGCATAAAAGCTCTCAATTAATTGAGATCACCTAGCCCTGATTTTCCCTAAACTTAGGGAGGGATGCTTTTATTTTAGGGAGAAGCGATAGCGGAATCCTAAAATAAAAGATACAGCGTCCAGCAGGACACGAAGTCAGGAGACTTAGCAAAGCTGGAATTTGAAATGGTAATTTAAGATATTGATAATGGTATAAAGTCGTATCAAAATATTGTAGAAAAAGATTGGGAATTAGCACGGATTTCAAATCCGCGCTATTAGTTTAGTTCAGTAACACTAGAATTATTGTAGCAAAAGAACGGGGAATATTATACTAAATAATCTAGCTTATTATGAGAGATGGGCACGGATTTTATAAAACTTCTCAGAATAATTTAAGGTAACAATTAGGCTTAGAATAATTAAGGAAAAGCTAGTTGGAATGGGCACGGATTACAAATCCGCGCTATCGGGTGCTGATGGATCGCCCCAAACATCTTCAAAGTAATCTGGATAAATAAAGTATTTATCAATCAAATCAGTTTCCTTGTCAGCGTTTGTATATTGAAATGGATTTTCTTCAAGTCCAATATGTTGAATATATTCTTTTTTCGTCATTATAATTTGCGTTTTTCAAAAATGAAGCCTCGATTTATTCATTTTCAGCATTTAAACTGAAACAAATCATAAATTTATGACTAAACGAAAATACGATAAAAAATGATAATTTCAATTAATTTGCTAAAGGTTTGAGTTGTTTTTTAAAAGATTTATGTGATTCAAAATTTTATCTTAATGAAATTTTCGGGGTAGTCTGAATATTTTCTGCTGAATTCTCGATTTTCCTTAGCTATGTCCTGTAACGTGTTGCTGCTTTGAGATGGTGGGGAATTCGTGACCGCTAATTTTTCGGATGAACGAAAACTTGATGCGAAATGGTAATTCCACTAAAACCCCACTATATCAAAACAGCTGTTACGGGCTGGTTTTTTTTAGTTTAAAGTTCAAATTTAACCACAATTTCCAACTTTTCTAGTGGCAAAAACAAAATATTATATTTCTTCTTTCAGTATTTATTGAAATTTCAGTAAGGATTTAGTCTCTTCTGCAATTTGGTCTTTATTCTCTATTTGGCCATAAAACTTCAACGCTTTTTGTTTCATTTTTTCGTCATTTTTAATTTCAGAAACTTTGAGCAAACATAATGAATAATGAATTTTAAAGTTTTCATCTTTTTTATAAGTTGAATAGCTTTTTTCCAAATATTCTAAACCCTCACTATATATCTTGTTTTGAGATAATAAAATGCCTTTTAAAAATATTACTTCGTCTTTTATTTTTGGATTTAATAATTTGTATTTTTCAATTGCGATATTTATGTTTTCCAGTCCTTTTTCCACATCTCCGAAAATAGGAGATGTTAATGCGAAGCCATAATAACCTTCTGGGTTTTCGGGAAATAAAGTTATTATTTCATTATATTTTTTTCGGGCAATTTTTAATGATCTTTCTTCACCTAGCCTTAATCCTTCGGATGCTAAATTAATTTTAAATTCTAAAGTTTTTTTTGATATACTGTCAGCCATTATATAACAAGCTATAGCTTTTTTGTCATTCAATAATCTCAAAGTATATCCCGTAAAAAAAATTGCATCACAAAATGTCGAATCGGTTTTATATGCTTTGAAGAAAATATTTGAAGTTATTTTAAGATATTTCGGGTCTAAAGATTTATTTAAATATAAAGTTTCAATACCTAAATTAAAAAGCTTCATTGCTTCGGGATTTTCGGATTTACAATACAGGTTTTTACCTTCAAAGTAATCTTGTGAAAAAGTTAAATTAAAGTTTAGTATTAATAAAGTGACAATAATTTTTTTCATTTTAAATAGATGTGTTTTTTATGCGGTTTTTTGGCTAAACTTGCCTGTAACGTTCCGCAGCTATAAGAAGTGGCAAACTTCGGAAAATTATATTTTCTGTTACCACTAAACGCCTTGCGAAAAATAGACTTGAATAAACCAATAAACTTGCCATTTCTTATAACTGCTGTTGTGCGATGGTGCTTTTAAAAACTAATATTAATCAATTAAATATAAATAAATTATGTCAGTATCAATTTTAGAATGTTTGCAAAATGCCAAATACAATTTAGATAACGCAATTAAAATGCCAATGCTTATGCCTATGGTAAAAGAGCAATTAAACAATGCCGTTGAACTTCTTGACAAAGGATATAGCATTTGGGATGAAGTAGAACCATTATTAGAAAAATACGGTAATGTTGAAAATGTTCCTGAAAAAAAAGATTAATAATTATTGTCGTGATGCTATGCGGTTCGTGTAGCATCTCGCACAACTAGGATATAGGCGAAACAAACATTCGCACATTCACCCAAATATGGGTAGATTGGCGAAGGTTTCTTTCGCTTCATTGATTTTCAAATATATCAATAATTCTCTGTAAATCATCCAAAGAAATTTTTTTTGCTTTTAAGTTTTTTTTGATGGTTTCTGAGTAACCCTAAACGAACTAATCACTACAAAACTCTTAGCCCTGACCGCAGCGAAAAACGCATGCCGGTAGCCAGCCGCTTTTTTCTGGTGGTTGCAGAGCGACTGCAAGAAGCTCCTGCAAGCGCCTAGAAAAATCGTTGGCTACTAAATGCTTTGTAGCGTAGGGCAGGAGTAGCTCCTAAAAAAACTAAAAAAACGAGCATAAAAAAACTCCACTACTTGCGCAGCGGAGTTGGTAATTGTTTAGAAATATAAGAGCTTAGTTAACTAATACCCATTGTCCCGAGGCGATTAAGCTTTCGGCTTTTTTGTATTTCATTTCTTGTATTTGTCCGTTAGCCACATTTTGAACCGTTACGTTATCATTACGATTGATTTTTGGCATATCTCTCGTGATAGTTTCAGTTATTTGACGTGCTTGCGTTTGACCCGCTTCACGGTTTGCAGCTTCACTATTCGGAATTTCGTCCTTACTCAATTCGTAATCTTCTTGCGGAGCAACTTCTACTGCTTCTTGAATCGTTTGATTCTCTTGAGCTGGTAAATCACCTTTAAATAAGAATGAGATAACTTCCTTATTTACATTTTCGATCATTGCTCTAAATAAATTAAAAGCTTCTAATTTGTAAATCAGTAATGGATCTTTTTGTTCGTGTACTGCTAATTGAACTGATTGTTTCAATTCGTCCATTTTACGCAAGTGTTTTTTCCAAGCTTCATCAACGATCGCTAATGTGATATTTTTCTCGAAGTCAGCAACTAGTTGTGCCCCTTCAGAATCGTAAGCCATTTTCAAGTCGGTTACAACATTCAAAGATTTTATTCCATCTGTAAAAGGAACTACTATACGCTCAAATTGATTGTTTTTATCTTCGTAAACATTTTTAATAATAGGGAAAGCTTCTCTTGCGCTTCTTGCTGTTTTCTCAGTATAATATTCTAAAGTAGCTTTATACACTTTTCCTGTCAATTCCATTTCGCTCAATTTATTGAACTCACTTTCAGTAACTGGAGATGTGATAGAGAAATAACGAATCAATTCAAATTCAAAGTTTTTGAAATTATTCGTTCCTTTATTTTGATCTACAATTAGCTCGCAGGTATCATAAAGCATATTAGCAATATCTAATTTTAAACGCTCTCCAAACAAAGCATGACGACGACGTTTGTAAACCACTTCACGTTGTGCATTCATAACATCATCATACTCTAATAAACGCTTACGAACACCAAAGTTGTTTTCTTCTACTTTTTTCTGTGCACGCTCAATAGATTTAGTCATCATAGAATGCTGAATGACTTCACCTTCTTGCAGTCCCATTCTATCCATTACTTTTGCTACTCTTTCAGAACCAAACAAACGCATTAGGTTATCTTCAAGTGAAACGTAAAATTGTGAACTTCCAGGATCTCCTTGACGACCTGCACGACCACGTAACTGACGGTCAACACGACGAGAGTCATGACGTTCTGTACCTACAATTGCTAATCCACCTGCTGCTTTAACTTCGGCAGATAATTTAATATCGGTACCACGACCAGCCATGTTTGTTGCAATTGTAACTACGCCTGGTTTACCAGCTTCTTCAACAATTTGCGCTTCTTGCTTGTGCATTTTTGCATTCAATACATTATGCATAACACCTCTCATTTTTAGCATTCGACTCAATAACTCTGAAATCTCAACTGAAGTTGTACCAATAAGTACTGGTCTTCCTGCTTTTGACAATTCTGTTACATCTTCGATTACTGCATTGAATTTTTCACGAGTTGTTTTATAAATAAAATCCTCTTTGTCGAAACGTGCCATTGGTCTATTAGTAGGTATTTCTACTACATCCAATTTATATATTTGCCATAGCTCACCTGCTTCAGTTACAGCAGTTCCAGTCATACCGCCTAGTTTGTTGTACATTCTAAAGTAGTTCTGTAAAGTAACTGTTGCAAAAGTTTGTGTTGCAGCTTCGATTTTTACATTTTCTTTAGCTTCAATCGCTTGGTGAAGTCCGTCAGAATAACGACGACCATCCATAATACGACCCGTTTGCTCATCTACAATCATGATTTTATTATCCATGATTACATATTCAACATCTTTTTCAAATAAAGCGTATGCTTTTAAAAGTTGTGTCAACGTATGGATGCGCTCACTTTTTACACCAAAATCTTGGAATAATTTTTCTTTTTCTTCAGCTTCAGTATCCTTATCTAATTTTTTCTTTTCAATCGCAGCGATTTCTGTTCCAATGTCTGGAAGTACAAAGAAATCAGCATCTGTATCTCCTGAAAGATATTTAATTCCGTTATCAGATAATTCTACTTGGTTATTTTTCTCTTCGATAACAAAATACAATGCCTCATCAATCTTGTGCATTTCTCTTTTGTTATCCTGCATGTATTGGTTTTCTGTTTTCTGAAGTAATTGCTTAATTCCTTCTTCACTTAAAAACTTAATTAATGCTTTATTTTTAGGTAATGCTCTGTAGGCTCTTAATAATTGAAATCCACCTTCTTTAGTATTTCCTTCTTTTATTAATTTTTTAGATTCTGAAAGAAAACCATTAGCTAACTGACGTTGTAATGCTACTAGGTTTTCAATTTTTGGCTTCATTTCCATGAATTCGTGACGATCTCCTTGAGGAACTGGACCAGAGATAATCAAAGGTGTTCTAGCATCATCAATTAAAACCGAGTCAACTTCATCGACAATCGCATAGTTGTGTTTTCTTTGAACTAGATCATTTGGCGAATGTGCCATATTATCTCTTAAATAGTCAAAACCAAATTCATTATTCGTTCCGTAAGTAATGTCAGCATCATATGCTTTTCTTCTTTCGTCAGAATTGGGTTGGTAATTATCAATACATTCTACGGTCATACCGTGAAATTCAAATATTGGTGCTTTCCAAGTACTATCCCTTTTTGCTAAGTAGTCATTCACAGTAACTAAATGCACACCGTTTCCAGTTAAAGCATTTAAATATAATGGTAAAGTAGCCACTAATGTTTTTCCTTCACCTGTTTGCATTTCCGCAACTTTTCCTTCGTGAAGCACCATTCCACCTATTAACTGAACGTCGTAGTGAATCATGTCCCAAGTAATTTCTTTTCCTGCTGCACTCCAAGTGTTATTCCATATCGAGTTATCTCCTTCTAATGTAATATAACTCTTTGAAGCTGAAAGTTCGCGGTCTTTTGGGGTTGCCGTAACAACTATTTGTGAATTATCTTTGAAACGTCTTGCTGTTTCTTTAACAACAGCAAATGCTTCAGGAAGAATATCCATCAACGTTTTTTCTGAAATATCATAAGCTTCTTTTTCCAGAGCATCAATAGCGATGTAAATATCTTCTCTTTTGTCAATGTCAAGAATACTTTCTACTTCCTTTTTCAAGGCAGCAATTTTCGCATCTTTTTCAGAACGATCTTGCTTTATTTTTTCTTTAAAAAATGCTGTGCGTCCTCTAAGTTCATCATTAGTTAATGACATTAAAGGATTTTCAAAAGTTTTGATTTTGGTAAGATAAGGTTGTAACGCTTTTACATCTTTTTGTGACTTATCGCCAACAAAGACTTTAATAATGCTATTTAGGAAACTCATGATTTGATTTTATTTCTAATTGTATAATTTATTGACTTTAAACCAAAAAAAAGCCTCTTTAGAGACTTTTAATTGGTTTACCTTTTAATATTCATCCTCATTCCAAAGATAATCTTCGTCAGTAGGATAATCTGGCCATATTTCTTCCATTGATTCATATATTTCGCCTTCATCCTCGATAGATTGAAGGTTTTCTACTACTTCTAATGGAGCTCCTGCTCTAATAGCGTAGTCAATAAGTTCGTCTTTGTTAGCAGGCCACGGTGCATCACTTAAATAGGATGCTAATTCTAATGTCCAATACATTTTTTGTCGATTTAGTTTTGTGCAAAAATAAAATTTTTACTCACAAATACAAGTAAAAAATGACTTATTTTTATTTAAAGTTAAGAACGTTTTGCTTT
The DNA here is from genome assembly GCF_039123485.1 of Flavobacterium sp. PL12. Classification (NCBI taxonomy): domain Bacteria; kingdom Pseudomonadati; phylum Bacteroidota; class Flavobacteriia; order Flavobacteriales; family Flavobacteriaceae; genus Flavobacterium; species Flavobacterium sp. PL12. The sequence continues at coordinate 9,551 of NZ_JBANDI010000038.1, read as the reverse complement.
TAGTGTTCAGTGGTCAGATTTTAGTGTTCAGTTAATGCTGAAAACCTATCATAAATCAGATTTTTTAACTGCCGTCTGAATACTTTTTTACTGATCACTACTTCCTCGGTATCCATTGAACCTCGTTAGCTTTTAAGTCATGAGACAACTTTCGTGCCAACACAAAAAGGTAGTCAGAAAGTCTGTTCAAGTATTTAATTGCAATCTCAGCGACAGGTTCATTGTGACTTAAATGTACAGCTAGACGTTCTGCGCGACGGCATACGCAACGTGCTATATGACAATATGACACAGTAGTATGTCCACCAGGAAGTACAAAATGTGTCATTGGCGGCAAGGCTTCTTCCATAGCATCAATTTCATTTTCTAATAATTCTATGTCGGATTCAATTATTCCTAATTTTTTCAATCTCAATTCTCCATTTTTCATTACTTCCTTTTCTGGTGGAGTAGCAAGAATTGCTCCTACAGTAAACAAGCGATCTTGAATTTCAACTAATATTTCCTTGTAATGATCATTCATTTCTTGGTCACGTATCAATCCTATATGAGAATTTAATTCGTCAACCGTTCCATAACTTTCTATTCGAGCGTGATCCTTTGGGACACGAGTTCCGCCAAAAAGGGCTGTTGTTCCTTTGTCTCCTGTCTTTGTATATACTTTCATTTTGATTTCAAATTTTTGATTAGTGATTTTAGTGCGCCGATTTACTACAAAAAGAAAATCGTGGATCTAAAAACATCAATTTGATATTATTTATTTTGTTGTATCGCTTTCGATTATTCCGTCACGCAAGCGAATGATACGATGTGCATAAGCTGCAATTTCTTCCTCATGTGTTACGAGAATAACTGTATTTCCATTAGCATGGATGTCTCCAAATAGCTTCATAATTTCTAATGAAGTTTTACTGTCTAAGTTTCCTGTAGGTTCATCAGCTAAGATAATTGACGGTTTATTTACCAATGCTCTAGCAATAGCGACACGTTGTCTCTGTCCTCCCGATAATTGATTGGGTTGGTGATCCATTCTATCAGCAAGGTTTACTTGCTCTAATACTTCTGTTGCTCTCTTATTGCGTTCTGACTTTGAGAATCCTGCATAAATCATAGGTAAAGCCACATTATCTAAAGCAGTTGTTCGTGGTAAGAGGTTGAATGTTTGGAAAACGAATCCAATTTCTTTATTTCTAATTTCAGCTAACTCATCATCTTTCATCTGGCTCACGTCCTTTCCATTCAAAATATAAGTTCCGGAAGTTGGAGTATCTAAACATCCTAACAAGTTCATTAACGTAGATTTTCCAGACCCAGAAGGTCCCATCAAAGCGACATATTCACCTTTATTAATTTCTAAATCAATTCCTTTAAGAACGTAAACAACTTCGTTACCCAGTACAAAATCTCTTTTGATATTGGTTATTTTTATTAGCGGGTTTGCCATTAGAATGTATGATTTTTAGCCTTAGACGTTGCTTTAGCTGCTATTAATTCAGATTTTAAAAGTACAAAAACTTTTCAACTATTAATAAGTAGTCAATTTTAATATTTGTTACAATTTAAAGTACTGAAATTTAGTGTTTCGAAGCTGCTCAAAATCAGAAATACTATTGTAGTGGCTAAAACTGCTTAAACATTAGTTAAAAAGTTTAAATCAAACCTTATAGAATTAATTTTTAAACTTATATAATTAACGCCATTTCATTTGTTATTTCACAATTAAAATGATTAATTATATAATTATTGGTTAATTGTTGAGTATATTGCAATGTAATCTACATTTGCTTCATAATAATTAATCAAATCAAAAATTATGAAAAGTCAAAAACTAGTATTAGGATTAGCGTTAATCGCAATTGGATTCACATCATGTAAAGATGAGAAAGCTGAACAAGCAGAGAAAAAAGTAGATTCTTATGTAACATACGTAGATTCATTAGGAAATGTTGCAGAAAAAGATGCAGCTGGAAACTGGGAAGGTATTGAGTCTTCTTATCAGTTAAGAGTTGGAGAAGCTGAAGTTGCAATTGCTGATATGAAAGACAATGCAGAAGCTCAAGCAAGAATCGATGCAAGTAAAGCTAAATACGAAACTTTAAAGGCTAAAGTAGAAGCTCAGAAAATGGAAGCTGCTGCGGCTGCAACTCCAAGTACTAAACAAACATTGAGAAATGCATTGTTTGGAGAAGGAAAAATAGGAGATGATATGAATTTTGGATGGGTTAACGCCGCTAATATTCATAATGTATACCAACAATTTGTTCATACTGTTGAAAACAATAAAGATAAATATTCTCGTGAAGACTGGGATGAAGTTAAATTAATGTATGAAGCTTTAGATAGCAGAAAAAATACAGTTGAAAAAGAAGGTCTTTCTTCTGAAGACAATAGAAAAATTGCTGGTTTAAAAATCAAATTCGCACCAATGTATACATTGAACAGAATGGGAGCTAAAACAAGCGAAATGAAAAAAGCTAAAGAATAAGCATTATTTCATTAAAATAGAAAATGACAGTCAGTGATGACTGTCATTTTTTTTGCTATTAACTTTTTTAATAATTACTAGTCAGCAATTTTATATATTTTAGTAATCTCTTTGAAGATGGCATCTACATCAATTTTCAAATCAATAAGCTTTCCTGTGTGAATGTCAAAAACCCAACCGTACACTTTTAGATTTCTTTGCCTATTTGCTCTTTGTACTTCCGCAGTTTTAATAACGTTTATACATTGCTCTTGAACATTGAGTTCAACAAGTCTTTTATACTTTTCGTCTTGATTTTCGATAGCATCTAGCTCATCTCTATGAATTCTATAAACGTCTCTAATGTTCCTCAACCAAGGATTTAAAATCCCTAAATCTGCTTGTTGCATGGCAGCAAGTACACCACCACAACCATAATGACCGCAAACTACAATGTGATTTACTTTTAGACTTGTAACGGCATAGTTAATAACTGACATAGAATTCAAGTCAGTATTAGGAACCATATTAGCAATATTACGGTGTACAAAAACTTTTCCTGGTTCTAATCCCATTAAGTCTTCTGCAGATACGCGGCTATCTGAACATCCAATATATAAAAATTCCGGAGTTTGCCCGTCTGATAATTTTTCGAAATAATTGGCGTCACTTTGTAACTTTTTTGCAATCCAATTGCGGTTGTTTTCAAAAATTTTTTTGATATCCATTTGGTTTATTTAGAATGCAAATATAATAATCTATATGCGAATGATGAAATGTTCTTTTGGTTGTTCTCGTCTAAAAAACACTAATCCCCACTGGAATGTATCTATTGTAACAGTGACTTTTGGATGATTTTTTATTTTTTTCCATGCTTGAGACATTTCTTTAGACCAATGAATATCATCAAAAATCCAAACTGTTTCATTAGTAATGGTAGGAAGTAACAATTCGAAATAATCTAATGTTGCTTGTTTTTGATGATTACCGTCAAAATAAATCAGATCATAAATAGTTTCTTCAGGCGTGCTGTTTTTTAGGTAAGCGCTGAATTCTGTAACGATGATTTCGATATTATTTAATTCGAAATTCCTTAAAGTTTTCTTAGCAACTGCTGAAGTGTTTTCGCAGCCTTCAAGAGTTGTAATATTGGCTACGTTATTTCCCGCAGACAATGCTGAAGTTGCTAATCCTAAGGATGTTCCTATTTCTAAAATATGTTCTGACTGTAAATATTTAGTAATTCTAAACAGTAATTCAGCTCGTTTTTTGCTAACACCTGCCGTTTGTGCAATTTTGCAAACTGCTCTTTGATTCGTTTTGAAAACTTTTGATCCTGCGCCAAAATCAACAACTTGAATGACTTCTTTGCTTGCTAAAAGTGAATTTCTATATTTCTCTAAAAGTTCGTATTCAGGCTTGTACTCTATATTATAAAAACATTTCGTGATCAAATTAAATACAAAAGGGGAATGAACGGCGTGCTCGTTTTTTGAGTGCCAAATAAATTGAAAATAGGATTTAATGGGAAACCACATAGGAATTATTTGCTTCACTATAATTTACTTGCATTTTTTGATAATAACTCTTCTGAAGTCAATTGGGAATCCTTCATACTGCAATAAAATACGTCCGTTTTTTACTGAAGATTCTGTTCCTTTATTAACTAAGTTTCCGTTTAGCTTTTGTTTTACTACGCCATTTTTTACCGTTATCTTAATTTTATTCCATTCTCCAACAGGCTTTTCGGCATTTTTAAAAAATTTTGACTCAACGCTTTTTCCTGCTATGGTTTTCTTTCCTTTCACGTTTAAAGTTACATTTTGTAGTAAAATAAAATCTCCGCTAGCGTTCTCTTTAATCTGAAACTGAATTCCTTTTGGCCATAATTCATCAGCAGTTTCAACAGGAACAAGATACATTAAACCGCTATTTCGGTTATCTGATTTTCGAACGAATGAAGTGTCAGTGTTCCATCTAAATTCTGCTGTCAATTGAAAATTTTCAAAATTTTCTAACGACATTAGATAACCAGCATCTTTTCCATAGAGCCGAATCATATTGTCTTCGACTGAAAATACTTCAGAAGCATTCTCGTGTTTTCCAGTTTTAGGTTCGAATGCATACCATCCTGTTAAATCTTTTTCATTAAAAAGGTTTATTTTTTTTTGCGCATTTGTAGATATTGAACTGATTACGAAGGCGATTAGAAGTAAGCGATATAAGTTATTCATAAGTATTGGATGGAGATTTAACTATTAAAGAACGGTAAAGTAAGTTTTTTTATAAAAAATAAAGTAAAAATAGGTATTAAATTATTCGAACTCGAAAATCTTAATTAGAAATAACATATTTCTATTTGTTATCGTTTTCGCTGAGCGTAAATAGAATCATTTAAAAACTATCTTTGCAACCTTGGAATTTAAGCCAAGATTGAAGTTTTTTTTATGATAGACCAAGAAGAAATGGAAGAGATGACTGCTATAAATTCAGCCGAAATAGAGCGCTGTATTGCAATACTTGCTAAGCTTAATAATGATACGGACCAAATATTTGATATTCCGAAAGAACAAAGAACTGCTTTAATAAAAGCCGCTGGGCAATTTTCTAGACCCGATCGCGATGAACTTTCCCGCAGGAAAAAAGACGGTCGGTTAGTAGCTAAACGTAAAAAAGAAAAGCAAGATAAGACCGCACGTAAGGAAACAGGAATCCGTTATGCACGCGAGGCAAGTGTTTTTGTAGCACCAAAACTGTTGGCTTTTAACGAGCTAGAAAGTAAAGAACAATTAGAACTTGAAACCCCAAGGAATTGTTACGTTTGTAAAACGCCATTTACTAAAATGCATCATTTTTACGATACAATGTGTATGGATTGTGGCGATTTTAATTATGGTAAACGTTTTCAAACTGCCGATGTAAAAGGTCAAGTGGCTGTAATTACTGGTTCTCGCCTGAAAATTGGGTACCATATTACATTGATGCTTTTGCGAGGTGGAGCAACGGTCATTGCGACAACTCGTTTCCCAGTTGATTCAGCTCTCCGTTTTTCTAGAGAACCTGATTTTATGGATTGGGGCGATCGCTTAAAAATTCACGGACTCGATCTACGACATATTCCTAGTGTCGAAATCTTTTGCAATTTTATAGAACAGAAATATGATAGATTGGATATTTTAATCAACAATGCTGCACAAACAGTGCGACGCCCTGCTGGTTTCTATACTCATTTAATGGAGAATGAAGGACGCATGTTAGCTGATTTACCAAAACAAACGCAAAGATTATTGTTAGATCACACGAACTGTCTTGATGAACTTAAAATATTGACATCTGGAGCTTCTTCTAATCAAAATATGCCTGTGACTTGGCATGGACCTGAACCTGGAATTGGTTTGCGGGCTTCTGCCAAATTATCTCAAATTCCTTATTCGTTTGATAATGCGTTAGTGGCAAATGAAGTTTTTCCAGAAGGAGAACTCGATGCCGACTTGCAACAAGTCGATTTGAGAAAAACGAACAGTTGGAGATTGAAATTAGGACAAATAGAAACTACTGAAATGATCGAAGTACAATTGGTAAACTCTGTAGCGCCGTTTGTATTATGCAACCGACTTTCGGAAGTAATGAAAAAAAACAATACAGGAAAAAAGCATATCATAAATGTTTCGGCAATGGAAGGAAAGTTTCATCGTTTTTTTAAAGAAGCGCGACATCCACATACTAATATGGCCAAAGCAGCGCTAAACATGCTTACTCATACTGCAGCTGGAGAGTTAGCCAAAGTTGGAATCTTCATGAATGCAGTTGATACTGGTTGGGTAACCGATGAAGATCCAGCAGAATTAGCCAAAAAGAAACAAGAAGAGGAGGATTTTCAGCCACCATTAGATATCGTCGATGGAGCAGCCCGAGTAATGGATCCATTATTTGACGGTATCAATAGTGGAAAACATTGGTGTGGAAAATTCTTGAAAGATTATAACCCGATTCCTTGGTAGCAATTATCGATATATGTAGTATATGAAAAAAAGAATCCCCAATAATTGAAGACTTTAGAATCTAAAAATATTGGGGATTATAATTATAAAAAACTACTGTATTTCAATTCCCCCGCCGTGTGGCGGGGTTAGGGGAATTTATCCTTCCATTTTAGCGCTCAGTTCGAACCAGCGCTCTTCTTTTGTTTCAATTTTATTAATGATATTTTGTAATTCATTAGCTTTCTTTTCTATACTATCATCAGCTACTTTTCCTTCAGCAAAAAGTTGCTCAATCGAAATTTTTTGAGCTTCTAAATCCTTAATTTCTTTTTCAGTTTTTTGATATTCCTTTTGTTCGTTGAAAGTCAAATTTCCTGTTGGATTATTTTGCTTCCAATCTTTCTTTTCTGCTTTGTTTTCCTCTTTTTGAGCAACATCAGTACTGTCTTCATAAGCTCTAAAATCAGAATAGTTTCCAGGAAAATTTTCAACGACTCCTTGTCCTCTAAAAATAAACAAGTGATCTACAATTTTATCCATAAAATAACGGTCGTGCGACACAACTAGTAAGCATCCTGGATAATCCAGAAGAAAACTTTCTAGAACATTCAAAGTCACAATATCTAGGTCATTTGTAGGCTCATCGAGAATTAAGAAGTTTGGATTCTGAATTAAAACAGTACATAAATACAAACGCTTTAATTCACCACCACTTAATCTATCAACAAAATCATATTGTTTTTTGGAGTCAAAAAGGAAACGTTCCAGCAATTGTGAAGCCGAAATCAATTTACCTTTCATCAACGGAATAAATTCTCCATACTCCTTTATGACATCAATAACACGTTGTCCCGGTTTCGGGTTAATTCCGCTTTGAGTATAGTAACCTAATTTAATAGTTTCTCCAATAACTACTTTTCCACCATCAATAGGCAAGCTTCCAGTCAATAAATTTAGGAAAGTTGATTTTCCAGTTCCGTTTTTACCAATGATTCCAATACGTTCTCCTGGTTGAAAGTCAAAACTAAAATTATCCATGATCACATGATCCTTGAATTTTTTAGAGATTTTGTGAAGCTCGATAATCTTGCTTCCCATGCGCTCCATGTTTATTTCAAGCTCAACTTTATTCTCGCGACGACGACTTTGCGCTTTTTCCTTAATGTCGTAGAAATCATCTTGACGTGATTTAGACTTAGTCGTTCTAGCTTTTGGTTGGCGACGCATCCATTCTAGTTCTTTAACAAATAAGTTCTGCGCTTTATCCACACTCGCATTTTCAGATGCAATGCGTTCCTCTTTTTTCTCTAAATAATACGAGTAGTTTCCTTTGTAGTTGTATAATTTTCCGTTATCAAGCTCAATGATTTCGTTACATACACGTTCCAAGAAGAAACGGTCGTGCGTCACCATAAACAATGTAATGTTTTCTTTAGCAAAATAACTTTCTAACCATTCGATCATCTCTAAATCCAAGTGATTCGTCGGTTCATCCAAGATTAATAAATCAGGACGATTGATCAGGATGATAGCTAGCGATAAACGCTTTTTCTGTCCACCAGAAAGATTTTTTACTTTCAGTTTGAAATCTTCTAATTTCAATTTGAACAAGATTTGTTTGTATTGCGTTTCAAAATCCCAAGCGTTGTGCTGATCCATTCCGTCAAAAGCTTTTTGATAAGCCTCTTCGTCTTCGGGGTTTTCTAATGCTTTTTCATAAGCTTCAATTACTTTCAGAATCTCATTGTCAGAAGCAAAAATGCTTTCTTCAATAGTCAATTCTTCTTGTAGATTATTATTTTGTGATAAAAATGCCATTCTAATCCCTTTCCTCAAAACTACTTGACCAGTATCTGATTCTTCCAAACCATTGATGATACTCATAATTGTAGTTTTTCCAGAGCCATTTTTGGCTATAAAGGCAATTTTTTGGTCTTTATTAATCCCAAAAGAAATGTTTTCAAAAAGTGTTCTTTCTCCAAAAGACTTGGATATGTTTTCAACTGATAAGTAATTCACAATGCTAATTTTTTTGCAAAAGTAAGCTATTAAATGACTAATACCGAATTGTTTATTTTTAACTGGCTTTTTGTAAATCGTGTAGCCTCATATTTTGCTAATAATGAAGGGGAATAGTATAATATGTCATTACGATATTGTTCTATTTTGAATTTTTAAGTAATGGTGAAGCAATAGAGATGCTACTAACTTTGCATTTTAAGTTTAGATCGTTTTGGGCGTTTCCCTTAACAAAAGAGGTGCTATTACTTTCTTGAGTAATAGCACCTCTTTTGTAAAGGGTCGGGCTATCCGCTGCAAGTCCTCGCAAAGTTCCGTTGCACTTTACTTTCCTGCGGGCTTTTCACTATTATCCCTAACGCGAACCAATAGTTTTCATGATTGTCGCTAGTCCTTCATATAAGGTACAATTAAAAACCTTCATTAATTATTCAAAATCATTAACTGCGTTTTCAATAACTAGCCGTTAACATCTATATAATGATTATAACTTAGCTTCAAATGATCTTCGACGGTTTTACCAGTAGTTCGGCACTCCTATATATAAGGTCTGATTTAAAATAAGCTTTTATTTTTAGTGTCTATTATCACAATTTTTAAACTTGTGACTAAGTATAATCGCATCCTATATGAGTAAGTACTACGTAATATAGATGTAACGTTTTTAGAGTATGTTGTCTATACATAATAGGTGTCGCTTATAATATTTGGAATCATATGTATGTTTGTGAAAAGAGAAATGATATAATTGATTATAATCACTAGTAAAAGTGAGCTAATTTTATGTTTTTGCTGCTATGTTGAGCCAAACGGTGTAAGTAGCTATTAAAATTCCATTTCAATATTCACATTTACAGTGAGTTAAAAATAATCTTCAACAAATCTTAAAAAAAGTCACAAAAAAAGCTTGTTTAACGGTATAAACGTTGTAGTTTTGCACCCGCAACAGCGCAGACGTTCTTACTTAAATAATGGAAATCGAATCAAAACTAAGGCGAAAGTTTTAGAAAAAAGATTTGGCAGAAATAAAAGAAGTAATTACATTTGCACCCCGCCACGGCGGGAGCAAGTTCTTAGACAGATTG